>NZ_LKCP01000071.1:0-3445 GCF_001518755.1 Bacillus sp. AM 13(2015)
CAGTGATCATAAGACTTGACAGCTTGTAAACCCTTTTGGCAAATCTAATGATCCAGACGGTTGATCAGTATGAGATAACCAGTCTAAAGTCCCTAGAATATGCTGGTTTGAAAACGCTGATTGAGTGTTTTCATAAAGATAGTTTAATATTAGTTGAATGCCTCTTCTTTGTAAAGGCAAAGGCAGGTCAAGCAAAGGCTTCGTTTTGATCTCAATTTGCTTAGGCGATTGACTCGTTATCACTTGGTTCATTTGTTCCTTTGTTAAAGCCTGCAAGTATTGCTCATCCTCAGTCAGCATGTCACTTACAAACTGAAAGCTTTCATGTACATGAGGTGCTTCTTCTTTTAACACAGGAAGAATGTGTCTTCTTACCCGGTTTCTCAAGTAGTCATCTGTATGATTGCTTTGATCAATGACATAGGGAACATGTTCTTTTTCACAAGCTTTTAGCACGTCGTCCTTAGAGTATCCAATGAGCGGACGAATCAGCCATCCATTTTGAAAAGGACGTTTTGCTTGGATACCCGCGAGTCCTATACCAACAGTTCCTCTCGCAAGTCTCATCAACATTGTTTCTACTTGGTCGTCTCCATGATGTGCAAGCGCTATAAATTGAGCCTTGTATTGCTCCATCAATTGACGAAAGAAAGCATATCTGCACTCCCTTGCAGCTGCCTGTTTGTTTAAGCGGTTTTCTTTTGCATATTGGGTGACCTGTATGCGGGACGATTCAAAAGGGATCTCGTGCTCCTTACAGTAAGCCTCAACAAATGCCAAATCAGCAAAGGACTCTTCTCCTCTGAACATGTGATCTACATGGGCTGCAATCAGCTGATAGGAACCTTTGCGACGCTTGTTAAGTTCATGCAGTAAGAGCATGGAATCCGGTCCGCCGGAAACCCCGACAATGACTGTCGTATTTTCAAGGTAAACATCATGTTTTTTCAAAAAAGATTCAATTCTATTCACAACTTCCTCCTCACAAAGAGCAGGTAATTTAAAGATATACATATCCTATCACTTTCAGTAGCTCCAAGCAAAGAAGAAGCCTGCTTTTTTACAGCTCTACAACAGGAACAAAACCACATATGCACAGTAAAGGGCGAGTACACTGCACACGATAAGAATGGTTTCAAAAAGTCCGCCTGATTTTTTACGTACTGACGTTCTTTTTGCTGCTGCAGCCCGCGATCGTGAAGTCACTTGTTGATTTTGATTAACAGCGGGTTTTGGCGCGTTTTTTTGCTGTTGCTTCTTTTGGCGTGATTTTCTTGATTCAATCAGCTGTCCTTCTTTCAGCATCGCACTTTTCATGTCTGCTGCTGATTGATATTTACCTTGTAAAGCAGCCTTTAACACCCTTTCATATCGCTTCAATAAAGGATGTCCTTCAATGGCTCGATAAAGCTGCTTTTCTGGTTCTGCTCCTTTTTTGAATTCTTTCTTATACGCACAGTTAACCATCACCATGGTCAGGGCAAATAAATCATAAGTTGGTTCAGCTTTTCGTGTGCCGAATCCCCAATATCCTCGATCAAAAAACTCGGTATACTCCTTAATTGCCCTGCCCACTTTTGTCGTTCCTCCCACATCAATGCACCGGATCGTGGCAGGGGGACCAGAAACAATGAGATTATCAGGCTTTAAGTCACCAAAAATCCATCCTTCCTGATGTAAATGAGCCAGGCTAGATAAAAGCTGAATCATCAAAACAACGATCCACTCATCACCCTTTTGTTTCACAAATTCAAGCAGTAATGGGCCTCTGACATATTCCATCACGTAAAAGGAGCGTTTTTGAGGCATACCGGGATAAATTGCATCATCCATATCATAAAAAGAAGGCCCCATGGTTTTCACAGGAGCCTTTGAAAAGGATTTTAATACATTGACTTCAGATGCAATGAGCATACTGTCATCACTCACTTTAAGGGCCGCTTGCCCATGTGGTGATTCGGCGAGATAGACAACACCGTTCGCCCCTTTTCCAAGCTCTTTTACAATACGGTAATGATGGTGGTGCCATTTCCCTTGAATCACCGTGCCTAACGGGATGTTAGAAACCGAATTCATCATCATGCTCTTCCTTTGCTTCAAGCAGCCCTTTACGTGAGCGAACTGATTTGAAATGCTGAAGTGCTTCCCGAAGTGCTGGTCCCGTTGGGGTGATTCCTCCAGTGGTCAGTTTTGGGAAAATAGATGATAATGAATCGAATCGAGGCGTCCAATTCAACACAATTTCTGCATCTGAGTTTTCCCGGGAAATACACACATCCCAAACTGATTTTCTCCAATTCTTGAATTTAAACTGATGGAAAGGTCGATAAGTGCTTCTTTGACAGTCGGCAGCTTCGGTTTCATACTTGCACTTGTATCAACAAGCACGAGTACTTGAAGGTGAACCGTCTCTCCTAACTCATCAACAACCTCCATTACTTCCCCGCGCTTATCAGGTGGAAGCTCTTCAATTTCAGTGTCTTTGCCGAGTATTTGCTGCAATTCTTTATTCACAACACCTTGTAAGGTTTGTGTCATCGCTTTTTTCGTGACCATTTGTACTGTTTGAGATAATTGCTGGACGTAGACAACTTGATGGATGCCTCCGCCTGCGAGAGCAATCCCCTCTACTTCTTTCATCGCTTCATGATCGTGTCTGTTTTCTTCCATAATGCCAATGACATTGACTGTAATCCCTTGTTCCTTTGCCAATGAGGCAATCGCAAGCGGATCTTCCCCGTGATTTGAGCAGCCATCTGTAATCAATAAGATTTGGTTGACGTGACCTTTTCGCATCTTCATTCCTCCTGGGATTGTAACTGAATGCTTATATCCCCATCATCGCCAGAAGAAATTCATATTATACGATATTTTAAGAAATCTCTTGTTTCTCAAGATAGAATGTACCTGTCGGAATGGAAGCCCATTTTGGTGTGTTGTGGTCGAGCCTGATGACAACAACCGTCATATCGTCATCAATTTGGCCTGCTCTTGTTCGAATGACCTCTTCCATTAATAAATCAGCAATTTCTTGTGGATCTTCTGTTTTAAAGCTTTTCATTTTCCGTTTCACCCACAGATCATGATTTTCAATATGCTTTGGCCCTTCAAAAATGCCGTCACTCATCATAATTAATAGATCTCCTGCTTTCATCTGTTCGCTCACAACCTCGACTTCGAATTCATCAATAATGCCAATAGGCAAGTTGCTTGCTTGTACCTTCATCACCTGATCACCCCGTTTAATAAAGCTGGGTGTTGAACCAATCTTGAGGAACTTACAGCTTGCATCCTGTAAATCAATAATGGATAAATCCAATGTTGAATAGATCTCGTCCGTCGTTCGTAAAGATAAAATACTATTAATGGTTTTAATCGCCACTTTTTCATTGATACCTGACGCCAATATTTTTTCTAACAGCTTAATCGTCTCATTGCTTTCAAA
>NZ_LKCP01000072.1:0-62716 GCF_001518755.1 Bacillus sp. AM 13(2015)
TGACCTTCTCCATGCCGATTACATCATGTGCTTGGCTTGTCACGAGGTGAAGACGTATGGTTGTGTTATGGTACCGGCTGATCAGTCTGACGAGATCGAGCACAGATAAGTAGTTTGGCTGATCATCGGTATCTTTCGTCAGTTCATCATGCATCCAGATGATCTCTTCAGGTATAAATCCAGATTGCTGCAGTTCAGCCATGACCCACTCTAAGTGGGACAGCATATAAACGTCAGCCTTCAGCAAATGGTCATTTTCTTTCATCGTATGATCACTTTGACATACGCTGATCACCTCTGCATGCCGTTCTTTCAAATAGGCACCAATATGGCCATTTTTTTCAAATATCAAGATACGTTTTCCTTGATGATGCTGCTCCTTTAGTAGAGGTGAAGAGCGCTCCCATACCGGAATGTAAAACCAGTCTTGAAAATCAGCTGACCGTTTCTCTATCTTTTCTGGCGTTAAAGCAGTCATCATCTGATCCGCTTTAAACTGCGGTGAAGGGAATATTTGATGCTCAAATGGATACGTTGGCAGTGAAACTCGATATGGGGCCTCTTCTTTTCTGACAGCGCTCCAGTTCGGCTCCACTCCGTAACTCCACAGTTTCCCTATGGCCTTTTCCATATATTCATCATCAGCTGCTTGTTCTTTTGGATGTCTCACCAATGAAACAGCTGCTGCTTTGTTCACATCATAGTGATCATGTCGTCTCACGAATTGAGTCAACGTCTGACCTGGCCCCACTTCAATGAAAACCATCTCTCCGAGTCCAAGCAATGTCTCTAATCCTTGACTAAATAAAACAGGCTGTCTGATATGAGATGCCCAGTATTCAGGTGATGCAGCTTGCTCATTCGTTAACCAGCTCCCTGTCACATTTGAAAGGATCGGTATCTCGCCTTGCTGAAAGGTGATCTCTAAAAGAACTTCCTTAAACTGTTTGGATGCTTCAGCCATCATACTTGTATGAAAGGCGTGAGAAGTTTTCAGTTTTTGGACAGAAGCCCCTCTTTTTTCAGCTTGTTCGATATATACTTGTAATCGTTCTGAAGGGCCGGATACAACGGATAATTGTGAGCTATTCACCGCAGAAAGCTCGACACCTTCTGGAAGATTATCTTCAATCTCTTCGGCAGGAAGTGTCACGCCTGCCATATCACCAGGTGGCATTTTTTGCATCAAACTACCTCTTTTTAAAACGATCCGGATTGCATCTTCAAGATGGATCATACCAGCCACGCAGGCAGCCGTGATTTCCCCAATACTATGACCAATGAAATAATGCGGACGTATGCCCAGTCCCATCAACTTCGATGCAAGCGCATACTCAAAACTAAACATGATAATTTGTGTATAAGATGTTTGCTGCATGAGTCGTTCTGCTTCTTTGAATTCTTCTTCAGTTGTTGGATATAACACGTTCTCGATCTCAACACCTGATAAGGATAAAATGATGGCAAAACATTTCTGAAGCGTCTGCTTAAATAAAGGATCTTTCTCATATAAATCCTTGCCCATATTCACATACTGAGCACCTTGGCCAGAGAACATCCAAACGACCGCAGGATGTTGAAATGCCTTTTGCGGCTGTCCGGCTGATTGGAATGTACGGTCGGAATTTGCAAGAATAGCTTGTCGATAAGGGAAATGCTTTCGTCCCTCTTGCAGCGTAAATGCTGCATCGGATAGTGAGACGCTCGTTTGTTCTTTTAAATAAGATGTGATTTTTTCAGCAGACTTTTGAACCGCCTGCTTCGATCTTGCCGAAATCACCATTAGTTCATGATCTCTGTCTGCTGACGACTTATCGGCGGCGGGTGCCTCCTCCATGATCAAGTGTACATTCGTTCCGCCAACTCCAAATGAGCTGACACCGGCACGCAGCGGGGTCTCTGATTTCTTCCATGGTACAGTTGATGTATTCACATAAAATGGGCATGATTCAAAATCAATTTTCGGATTTGGTTTTTTATAATGAAGACTGGGTGGCAGCACCTGATGGTACAGACTAAGCGTCGTCTTGATAAAACCTGCAATTCCCGCCGCTGAGTCAAGATGACCAATATTGGTTTTCACAGATCCAATGGCACAAAACTGCTTTTTATCCGTTTGAAAAGCTTGCTTCAATGACTCAATTTCAACCGGATCTCCAAGAGTCGTCCCTGTTCCATGTGCTTCTATATAAGAAATACTTTCGGCTTCTACACGACTGATGTTGAGTGCCTTTTTAATAATTTCACTTTGCCCTTCTATACTTGGTGCTGTGTATCCAACCTTTCGCCCGCCGTCATTGTTATAAGCTGAACCTTTAATCACCCCATAAATATGGTCCTTATCTTTTAGTGCCTGCTTTAATGATTTGAGCACAACCACTCCACAGCCCTCGCCGCCAACGGTTCCTTTTGCCTGTTCATCAAAAGCCCGGCAGTGGCCATCTGGTGACATGATCATGCCCTCTTGATACATGTATCCTTTTTTGTGAGGGGTCGTAATGGTGACGCCGCCAGCGAGTGCCATTTTACATTCTCCAGTAAGCAGGGCGCGTGACGCCAAATGAACTGCGGTCAAAGAGGAGGAACAAGCTGTATCAACAGCTACGCTCGGTCCCTTCAGATTCAATTTGTAGGATACCTTTGTGTTCATGAAATCTTTATCTGTTAACTGAACAGCCGCAAATTGTTCAGATGAGTTATTTGTTCTCATCAGCATGGACGCAGCTTGCCAATATAAGTTTGCAGAAGCAGCTCCAAATAAACCGATCGGTTCTTGATAGGTTTCAGGATTATAGCCTGCATCTTCAAGGGATTCCCATGCCACCTCATGAAACATGCGAATTTGCGGATCCATTACTTCAGCCTCACGCTGTGAATAACCAAAGAAATCTGCATCAAAGTGATCATGCTGATCTACTGCTCCTTTAGCACGTACATATTGCTCATGGTCCAATGCCTCTTGTTCAACACCTGCCTCAAGCAGCTCTTCCTTAGAGAAGAAGGTAATGGACTCTCTTCCATTCGCAAGATTATCCCAAAAGTCATGAATATTCTTCGCTCCTGGAAAACGGCAAGCCATACCTACCACTGCAACCTCTAATCCTGTGAACTTACTCATCTATCATCCCGCCTAACAGTTGAGCGGCACTTTCTAAGTCATCCGCTTCATTTTCTCCATCATCTTCAATTGGTTTATCCTGCCCAGATGCTTTGTTTCTTAATTGAGCGGCTATTTGTGAAACAGTTGTATATTGGAACAGCTCCATCACAGTCAGCTCCTGCTGAAATTCCTCTTTCACTTTATTGGACAGCTCAACGATATTAAAAGAGTTCCCGCCTAAATCAAAAAACGGTTCATCTATATGAATCTGCGAAGCAGGGACTTGTAATATAGACGCGAAAATACGAACAAGTTTCTGCTCTGTTTCATTGTGAACTTGAATGGTTACCGGCTCTGCTTTGCCTTCCAACTGATCTTCTGGATTCGGCAGTGCTTGAATATCCAATTTCCCTGATAGATTCAGAGGAAATTGCTCTACTTGAATGACATGCCTCGGCACCATATAACCTGGTAATCTTTCACTTAAAGATTGACGAAGTGCGCGCTGATCTATCGCTTGTTTTGCCATGATATATGCGCAAATGTATTGATCCTGATCCTTCGATTCCTTAGGAATGACAATGACATCTTGGACCAGCCCTTGTATGTTCGGATCATCAAGAAGGGCTCGGCGGATTTCCTCGAGCTCAATTCGATATCCTCTGATTTTCACTTGACCGTCGTTTCTTTTAGCAAATTCTAATAAACCATCAAACCGCCATCTTGCAAGGTCTCCCGTACCGTATAACATCCCGCTGCTCAGCTCTGGTTTTTTGATAAATTTCTCCTTGTTGAGATCAGGATGATTGATGTACCCGCGGCCTACACCAGCGCCTGCTATATACAATTCGCCAAAAACACCAATCGGAACCGGCTCACCTTGCGTATCACATATGAAAATATGCTCATTTGGCATCGGCTGCCCAATAGGAATGACTTGCTCATCCCAATCATGAGGAATCAAAAAGGATGACGACTGAACCGTACATTCAGTAGGTCCATACGCATTAATCATGATAAGTTTGTCACCCGTTACATGCTGTAAAAATTGATCCATCAGTTCTTTTGTAAACACTTCTCCGCCCACAAGCAGCATGTTCAGAGCAGGCAAGGCTTGTTTTGATTGTGCTGCTGCCTTATTCATCAGCTTTAAATGAGAGGGGGTCACATCAGACAACTGAATGTGGTTTTCTTGATAAAACGACCATAATGAATGCCCATCCATACGGACTTCATCTTTTGCAATATGCAGCGTATGTCCGAGGAGCATTGCTGGAAACAATGTTTGTACAGATGCATCAAAAATATGTGAAGCCAGCATCCCTACTTGCAAATCATCAGGGAGTAGATCAAAAAAGCGTGTTTTCATTCCGTATACCAAATTAATGACATGACGATGTTCAATAACGACCCCTTTCGGATGCCCAGTCGTACCCGATGTATACAAGACATACGCCATATCCGAAGGCGAAATAGACCAAGTGAGATTCTCTGTTATTAGGGATTCTTGAAACATGTCGTGAATAACATAAACCTTCACATCCAAACCTTCGTGTCCGTCTTCGTCCGATACTATGGCTGTAGCACCGCTGTTTTTGAGCATATACCGAATTCTTTCGACCGGCAGATGAACATCAATCGGTAAATAAGCATAGCCAGCCTTTAAGATACCAAGAATGGCAATGACCAGTTCAGCAGACCGATACATTCTGAGACCAACAGGAGTCTCACGTGTGATTTGACTTTGGGAAAGTCTAAACGCAATACGATCCGATAACTGATCAACCTCTTCATATGTATAGGAGGTATTGCCAAACACAACAGCCGTTCGCGCTGGATGCAATTGGACTTGCTGTTGAAATAATGACACAATATCTCGATCTATCGGATAGGCAAGCGCCTCCCCTTGAAACGAATCAAACAACTGACTTTTCTCCATATCAGATAGAAACGAGTGTGTGCTCATCGCTTGATCAGGCATTTTGAGAAATTGCTCTGTGAGTGTCATGAAATGTCTTGAAAACTGCTCCATCATTTGATCGTCATAAATGGAAGCATCCCAGTGAACTTCAGCATGGAGGTGATCTTGTTCTTTCTTCCAAACAATGAGTACATCCGCGTGCAACTGCTCTCGGTCAGTATGCCCATGCAATGTCTCAAACGCACATGCCAGATTAACACGCTCTTTTCCTTCTCCTGCTGAACGCCAAATTTCATCCATTAAAATATGAACAGGATAGTTTTGATGACGTACTGCCTCCTGAAACGATTGTTTTACTGCGTCAAGCCCTGCACTAAAGCTCATATAAGGATCAATCTCTGCCTTAAGTGGCAGCATATGATTAATGGTAGATTGACTGGCGGACTGTTCCATTGTAGGAACAGTCACCATCAACTCAGTTTTTCCGCTATAACGCTGAAGCACCCCAAAAGCGGCTGTGGTCAGCACGATAAACAAGCGCAAATCAGAATCTCCACATAACTGCTTTAACGAATGGTTCACAGCCATCGGGAAGGACGAATGAAGCGATCGGTTCATTGCAGCAGAATGGGCTTGTGAAACCGTATGAGGAATACGGCCATCCAGCTGGACACCTGATAAAACAGATGTCCAATAAGTTCTTTCCCTCGCCCTTTCCCTCGCCGCTGCTTTCAGTTGAAAATCATCTTGTTCAATCACTCTTCCATTCACCTCTTTACTTATATTTTTAAGTCATCTAATTCGAAAAGAGATACGTCGTCTAATTGCTTGAATGAAGTAGTCAGTTCAATTTCCTCTATTCTCACCGAATCTACTGAGACAGCTCGCATGATGTCATTCAGCAAACCTGCAATCCGCTCTATGGTTTCCTCTGTGAAAAGCTCAGTATTATATTCAATCGTTGAAGAAAGTCCGTCTTCCTGCTCATACGCAATCCAGAGTAAATCAAAGCGCGACGTTCCTGTCTCGTACGGATAATCACTAAAGGTTAAACCGCCCACCTTCAGTTCTGGCTGATTCATATTTTGCAAAGCGAACACAGCATCAAACAATTGATTCCGGCTGACATTCCGGCTCAGTTGGAGGTCTTGAACCATATGTTCATATTGATAATCTTGATGTCCGAAATCATCAATGACATGTGCCTTTACATCTTGAAGGAATTGCTGATACGTCAGCTCTGCGTTAGGATATAAACGAAGTGGCAGCATATTGACAAAGATACCGATGACTTGCTGCAGCTCCTCCTGTTTTCTACCTGCTACCGGAACCCCAACCGTGATATCTGATTGACCGCTTAATTTATGAAGCAAAATCTGATACAGACTTAACAGCCCCATAAACAGCGTGGCATCTTCCTTTACAATCACTTGCTTAAACGCGTTCAGCTCCGCTTCTTCTATACGGAATGTATAATGTCCGCCGCGGAATTTTCTCACCTCAGGCCGATCAAAATCTGTTGGCAGATCGAGCGCCGGAGCACCTTCTAACCGGTTTTTCCAATAATCACTCGATTCTTTTAATGCTTCAGACGCAAGCATGTCGTTTTGCCATTCTGAAAAATCTTTATATTGCAGTACAAGAGGCTCAAGTGTCCTGCCGTCATATAACTGCATAAAGTCGTTGACCAAAATATCTTGAGAAAGACCATCTGAGATAATGTGATGCATGTCCAACATAAGCACAAATTCCTCTTCTGCAAGCTTCATCACACCGACTCTCATTAATGGAGCCTCACTTAACGTAAAGGCAGTCAAAAATTGTTCAATCACTTGTTTTTGCTCTTTCTCAGATCCTTGAGTCGATCCCTCTGTGAGGTCAAACAAAGTGACTGCAAATGGTACCTCTTCTTCAATCTTTTGATAAGGGACGCCATTCTCTAGTACAAACGCTGTCCGCAAACTTTCGTGTCTCTTAATGAGCTGCTGAAATGCCCATTCCAACCTGCTGATATCGAGCTTCCCTTTAATTCGCCCCGCTTTAAATTCGTTGTATCCTGTGCTGCTTACATCCATTTGCTGCATGAGATACAACCGTTTTTGCGCAGACGACAAAGGATAATGCTCCTTCACTTCGGCTTTTTCAATCGCCTGATAAGCGGCAGTATCTGCTTGTTCGATATATTCTGCCATTAATCGGATCGTTGGTATTTGGAAGAATTGTGGAAGCGCCAGCTCAACACTGAATGCGCGATGGATGATGCCAATAAAGGTAATCGCCTTCAAGGAATCTCCACCCATTTCAAAGAAATGATCATCAATGCCAATTTCATCAATTTTAAAGAAAGCTTGCCAATGCTGACTTAGTTCCTTTTCCAGCTCCGATTCAGGTGCAACATAATTCGTTGACAGCGCTGGCCGAGAATATAAGTTTCCATCTTGTGCATGCTCTCCGGCGCTCTCTTCCTCACGGGATAAACGGTCTACATATCGGTGGATACGATCATGTAAAGACGTTGTTGAAATAACCATTTGTTCCACTTGATCCATTGAAAGCAATCGTTCAAAGATCATTCTTCCTTCTTTTTCTGCAATTAACGTTTCGGTGACATCATCTCCGATTGGAAGATCGAGCTGCTTTCCTTGCTCAAATTCCCAGCCGTCAAAGCTAATGACAGACCACTGCATTTCTGAACGAAGATTTCTGTCATACACGTACGCATCGATGAAATGATTCACAGCTGTATAGGCTGTGAATCCGAGTCCACCCAAAATTGGTGACAAAGAAGACAGCACAAAACAGAAATCAAGTGATCGGTCACCTAAGGCGGCATCAAGATGAAGTACACCATTCATCTTCGCTTCAAAATGCGGTTCTGAGAATGGGACATCTGTTTGCTCCATCACCCTGAAGGATTGATCACCTGTCACTCCAGCTGCATAAATCACACCGTCAATCTGCCCATAGGCCGCATCCACCGTGTTGATCAATTGCTGGATATCTTCCCTGTGGCGAACATCTACTTTCTTTATGAGAACTTCTGCACCAGCCTCTTCAAGCGCCATCACCTTTTGTATTTTTTTCTTAGTTGGATCCTGTTCATCGTGCGTAGCAAGCCACTCTTGCCACTTGCTTCTATCAGGCAGTCCAGACCTGCTCGTTAAGATCAACGTTCCCTTCGTTTGCTCGGTCAAAGACTGTGCAATATTCAATCCAATAAACCCAAGACCGCCAATTAAAATGTATACACCATCTTTTTTAGCCAACTGAGTATGTCCTGTTTCGGGAACTAGAGCTTTGGCATACTTTTTCACATATCGCTTATTTCGTCGATAGACCGTGAGAAGCTGTCCAGATGTTCGATCTAACTCATCGCTAATTTGTTTCAGCAACCTCTTTTCCTGCACCCCATTTGCCACTGGGCGATCGACATCAAGAATGCGGTAACGCAAGTTCGGTGTTTCTTGTGAAATAACCATCGCAGGTCCAAGATGGATTGCTTTTTCAGGATAAAGGATAGACTCACCGCCAACGGCATACGTCAATGAGGAAAGAACTGTAATGGATACCTTTTGGTCCAAAACAGATTTTTTCAAAGCCTGTCCGATATAAAGCAAAGAGTAATAAGCATCTTGCTGCGTTTGTTTCACCCATTCTTCTTCCGATTGAGACAGCTGTCGTTCTGAAAGACCCCATAGATGACAAACTTCTGACACATTGATTTGGTCATCTGCCAGATTTGATATGAGTTTTTCATAATCAGAAGGCTTATGTGACCGAATGGTGTAGCTTTTTTCATCATGCTTCGTAAATTCATTTCCTTTCTGAACCACTACGAACTCGTTTCGTTTCGTCAGAAGCTCGGCTGCAACCTTCTCTCCGAAGGCAGATGAATCCGCAAACAAAAGCAAGGCTCCAAAAGAGGAATCACCTGATGACACATAAGGGGAAAGGTCCGCCTCCCAATAAGGGGTATAGAACCATTCATCCATTTGCTCCTTTCGTCCAGACTGCTTAGGTTTATCGCGTTTTACACGGTCTGATGCATCATACCAATAGGAGGTTTGATCAAACGCATACGTTGGCATCGGCATTTTCCGCGGCTGACGGTTTAGATGGAACCTGTTCCAATCAATGGATATTCCATGTGTCCATAGGCGTCCAATCTGTCCAAGTAAAAATTCAGTATCCGTCACATCTTGTTTTGCATGTCTAAGCACATGACATACATGCTGATTCATGCCGTTCAGTGACCGGTTGACCATGACACTCAAATCTTGACCTGGTCCAATCTCAATTAATTGAATATTATCCTGCTGTAAAATATTTGTGATGCCTTCAGCAAAACGCACCGTATCGGTCATATGCCTTTTCCAATAGGACATATCCTGAGCACTCGTATTTGTCATCCAGTCTCCTGTCAAATTCGAAATGAATGGAATACGCAGCTGCTTGGCTTTAATATCCTTTAATTTTTCACCAAATTGTTCCGCTGCCTCCTTCATGACATGTGAGTGAGCAGCAATGGTTCCACCTAATCGCATACACATCAACCGTTTATTCTTCAGCTCTTGTTCAAATTCACTTATTGCTGCTTCAAGACCTGACACGATACAAGAGGAATCATTGACAACAGCGAGAGAAATATCTTTTGGAAGCATCGGTTTTAACTCTGCTTCGGGTAATGGAACACTCATCATGATGCCAGCTGGCGACGACTGCATTGCATTCGCCCGATAGGCGACCATCGACATCGCTTCCTTTAAACTGAAAAGGCCTGATATAGCGGCTGCCGTTAATTCGCCAAAGCTATAGCCGATCATTGCATCAGGACGGATGCCCCAGTCAATGAAGAGCATAGAAAGGGCATATTCAATCGCAAAAATGGCTGGCTGTGCATATTGAGTGCTTGCCAATTTTTCGCGGGCCTTTTCTGTTTCAGCAGCTAATGGATAAAGAATGCGGGCAAGACTTCGCCCTGTTGCTTCTTCATACGCTTGAAAACAAGCATCCATTTGCTTCTTAAAGTAAGGCTCTTCCCGGTACAAATCTAATCCCATGTTGAGGTATTGATTGCCTTGTCCAGAAAACATAAAAATAATCTTTTGTTTCTCCACATGCGAATGCATGAGCTTCCCAATACCCTTGCCTTGCTTTTCTGTCAATACTCTCAGAGCATCTTCTCTGCTACCCGCAACAAATGCCTGACGGAAATCAAAGGATTGCCTGCCTGTTTGCAAGGTATAAGCTGCGTCTGCCAAATTGAGAGAAGGCGTGTTTTCCAACTGATTCACAAGGTTGTCTTTCATTCGTTCCAAACTCGTTTTGCTCTTTGCTGAAAGGACAAGCAGCTCAGCCGAACGAGGCATTTGCTGACGATCTCTTTGCGGCGCTTCTTCTAATATGACATGCGCATTGGTTCCGCCCATTCCAAATGAGCTCACACCAGCCCTCCGCAAATGTGATACTGGCTGCTTCCAGTCGGTCAGCTCAGTGTTTACAAAGAAAGGACTATGCTCAAATGCAATGTTTTCATTGGCTTTTTTGAAGTGAAGACTAGGCACAAATGTGTGATGCTGAAGAGAAAGCACAGCTTTAATCAAGCCAGCTGCTCCTGCTGCTGCATCCAAATGTCCAATATTTGTTTTCACAGATCCAATACGGCAAAATTGTTTTTTCTCTGTGTCGAAAGCTTTTGTGAGCGCGTCTATTTCAATCGGATCTCCAAGTGACGTTCCAGTTCCGTGTGTTTCTACATATTCAATCGTTTCTGGTGAAACATCTGCTTGATTTAAGGCATCTTGGATGACCCTTGTCTGACCTTCAACACTTGGAGCATTGAAGCCAACCTTTTGATCACCATCATTGTTGATGGCAGAGCCCTTAATGACCGCATAAATATGGTCACCATCTTCTATGGCTTCACTAAGTGCTTTTAAAGCAACAAGCCCCACACCATCTCCGCCAACAGTTCCATCTGCTTGATCGTCAAAGGCACGACAATGACCATCACTAGATTTCACCATGTTCTGCTGATAAATGTATCCTGATTTCACTGGGTGTAAAATCGACACACCTCCCGCAAGCGCTACATCTGAATCACCATTTGCAATGGATTGACAGGCCAAATGCAAGGCGACCAAAGAAGTCGAACAAGCGGTTTGCAATGTGAGCGCTGGTCCTTTCAAATTCAATTTATGGGCAATTCTTGTACTCACGGTATACGTATCATTGAGTGAGCCCACTTCAAACAGCTCTGACATGCTGCTATCAAGCGAAGATGCAAAACGCTGAATCCACTGAAAGTTCGATGTGGACCCAGTAAACAAACCGACCTTACCTTGATAATCTTCCTGCACATACCCCGCATCTTCCAGCGCCTTATAGGCGTACTCATGCAGCAGCCGTATTTGAGGATCCATCATTTCTGCCTGACCTGGTGAATAGCCGAAGAATGATGCATCAAATAAATCAGGCCCATCAATCACACCTTTTGCTCTTACATAATCGGAACGTTCAAAGGTTTGGCGGTCAATTCCAGCTTCAAGCAATTCTTCATCGGAAAAGAATGAAATCGATTCTTCTCCATTCTTCAAATTTCGCCAAAATGCCTCAACATTTTTCGCACCAGGGAATTTACCTGCCATTCCAATAATCGCAATCGGCTCGTTCGCTTTTCTTCTCTTTTGGTTCGCAGGCTGCGTGCCAGCTGCCTCCTGCTCTGTTGTACCGCTTAAATAGGCAGCAAGCTCTCTAATCGTTGGACGGCGGAACATTTCAACCATTGGAATACTTTGATTCAATTGCTTAGCGAGCTGTTGATTAACATGGATCAGGTTCAGAGAATGCCCGCCAATGTCAAAGAATTTGTCATGAACACTTACCTCATCTAAGCCGAGGACTTTTTTCCAGATGGCTTGAATGACTTTTTCAGTATCAGAAAGATTGTCAGAGCCCGCCTGCTTTTTCGTTAGCTGCCCCTGTTTCAAAGCAGGTAAAGCTCGTTTATCTAATTTGCCGTTGGCAGTCAGCGGCATATCATCCAATTGAACAAAGTGAGTTGGAATCATATAATCCGGCAGCTGATCGGCTAGTGCTTGTTTCATTGCAGCTTGATCGAGTATGGCTGTCGTGACAACATATGCGGCTAAACATGGTGTACCAGAAACATCTGGCTTTACAGCAACAGCTGCTGCTTTGACCCCTGGCTGTTCATTCAGCCAAAATTCAATCTCACCTGTTTCAATACGATAGCCTCTCAGCTTCACTTGATCATCATTTCGGCCTAAAAACTGAATGAGCCCATTAGGCAGAATGCGGGCTGCATCACCTGTTTTATAAATTTTTTCACCTGGCTGGAAAGGATGATCGACAAACCGCTCTTCGGTCAGTTCTGGGCGATTCAAATACCCTTTTGCAACACCTTTCCCCCCAATATATAATTCACCGATGGTTCCTTCCGGCATAAGATTCATATGTCTGTCAAAAAGAAGAATATCTGTATGCTGTGCAGGTTTTCCGATCGGTACATACACGTCTTGATCAATGTCCTGGTCATATCGATGAATCATGCAGCCAACCACTGTTTCAGTTGGTCCATATTCATTCACAATTTCTATAGGCTGTGGGAATGACTGCTGAATTGATTTCGCTAAAGATGTTTCCAGCTGTTCTCCGCCTAAAATAAAACATTTCATTTGGCTGTCTGGAAAAGACAGATGCTTAATAAACTGTAAATGAGATGGTGTCAGTTTCATCACATGTACGCGATTATCTTTTATGATATCTTCGACAAGCAGCTGCCGGTTTTCATGGTGATAAATCATGATGGTATTTCCTGAAATGAGCGGTGTGAAAATAGAAGTAACTGTCAGGTCAAATGACAATGATGTATACAAAGCAAAATGCCTTGTTTCTCCTCGAACATATACTTGTTTCGCCCAATCAATATAGTTGGCTAAACCAAGATGATGAATGAGTACACCTTTAGGTCTTCCGGTCGTTCCTGATGTATAAATGCAGTAGGCTGTTTGGTCTGAGGTGATGGCTTCTGCCAAGTTATCTGATGGTCCGGTGTATAGATCCGGCTGTGTGATATCAATTTTTTCTCCATGATAAGAATAGGTGAGTCCTTTAATCGGATGAGTTAGGAGCCATTCTACTCCGCTGTCTTCTAGTAGATACTCTATTCGTTCCTGCGGGTATTCAGGATCAATTGGCACGTAAGCCCCGCCAGCTTTTAAAATAGCTAAGCATGCTATCACCATTTCAATGGAATGCTCTGCTAAAATGCCGACACGCTGCTCCTGTTTGACCCCTTTATTTTGTAAATAGCGTGCGAGCTGATTCACTCTCTTGTTGAGTTGTTCATATGTAACCATCGTATCGCCAAACTCAACTGCGGCTGCCGCTGGCGTTCGCTCCACTTGCTCTTCAAATAGGTCAATCACCGTTGGTTCATTGATAGACGTTGCCCCGCCATATTGCTGAAAAACCGTTAATTGCTTTTCTATCTCTTCTTCTGATAGCAGCTGTAACTGAGCAGCAGATTTATGCGGGTGAGCACAAGCATCAGACAGGAGATGAAGAAAATGCTGACACCACTTTTCAATTTGTTCAGCAGAAAAGCTGACTGGATTATACACCAATGAAAAGTGCAGCTGATCATCAAACGCCTGTACACTAAGCGTGAGATCGAATTCCGTCTGTTCTTTCATCTCAAATCCGCGAATACGAACAGGCTGATCGCTTTTCGTGAGCATTCGATCTAGTGGATAATTTTCAATGACGACGATTGAATCAAATAATGATTGCTCTGCCGTTAATCCTGCATATTTCTTTAAGTCGGATAGCGGTGTATGTTCATATTCATTTCTCACAGCTATTTCGCGACTCACTTCCTGCATCTGTTCAACAATCGGCCGATTCTGTTCGAATGAGACACGCAGCGGTAATGTGTTAATGAACAGGCCTGTCATCTTTTCAATTTGAGGAACATCCGCATTTCTTCCTGATACTGTTGTTCCAAAGACAATATCGTCTTGGTTGGCATACTTAGATAGCAAAACTCCCCACAGCGTATACATAACAGATGCCAATGTCACATCATGTTGATTCGTGAATTTGCTCAGGCTCTCCGAAATGGTAGCATCCACTTGATGTTCATATTGATGAAAAGCACCTGAATCTTCATACGCGCCGCCTGACTTTGGAAGCAGTTCTGCATAACTCCAGCCATCGAAAACATTTTTCCAGTAGGCAGATTGCGCTTCTGTCTGTTGAAAATTTTGCTGCTGCCATTTAACAAATGATTGATAGGAGGGTCTTTTTTCAAGAAGAGGTTTGTCTTCATTTGATAAGCGCTCATATGCACTCATCCAATCACTTAATACAATCCCAAGGCTCCACCCGTCCAATAAAATGTGATGAAAGCTAATGAGAACCCAGCTGACTTCTTCATTTACTTCACATAATGTCAGGCGAAATGGAACTTCCTGTAGATCAAATCGTTCTTCTCGGTCCTGTGCTATTATTTCCTCTTTCAGCAAATGTAGAGGCTCCTCAGCTTGTGTCAAATTGCGATATCGAATGTCAGGCTGATGCTGCTTCAGCACAATTTGTACTGGCCTTGCGAGTTCCTGCCATCTGAACAATGTTCTAAGCATTTCATGCTGTTTGGTGACATGCGTCCATGAATGTGCAAAGAGATCTCGATCAATCGGTCCGTCTATTTGGATCAACAGTTGTTCAAAATAAGCCGTTCCGTCCGGTTGCATTAAATGATGAAAAAGCAGTCCTTCTTGGATCGTAGTGATACCTAACATATTTTCAATGTTCTGTTTATCCAGCTTCTTCGGCTGTAATGCCATGGGAACATCTCCTTTCTCTCTAAGAATGTTTCACGAAATAATGGCGTAAACCATAGTTAGCAATGACCTGCTGCTGAATTTGCGAAGTCCCTTCAATAATTTCAAGCACCTTCGCTTCACGATATAACCTTGAAGCTGAGTTTTCCCGGCTAAAGCCACTTCCACCATGGATTTGGACATTTGTATTTGTAATGTCGACAGCAATTTTGGAGGTGAAATATTTTGCAATGGATGTTTCAGTGATCGCATCAGGATGATTCGCTTCTCGCATTTCTCCAGCCTTTAGGCATAGGGCTCTCGCTGCATGGAGCTGAGTGACTGCATCTCCGATCATCCCTTTGATCATTTGATGCTTGTACAGTTTTTCATTAAACTGTGTTCTTTTGCGTGAATACGTAACGAGAGAATCAACGGCTTCTTGTGCAATGGCAAGCCCTGCCCAAGCGACACTGTATCTTCCATGGTCTAAAGCAAGTGACACTACGTGGTTAAAACCGCCCCCAACTGGTCCTAAGACACAGTCTTCGTGTACCTGCACATGATCAAGGGTGATTTCTGCTAAATAAGATGCTCGATTTGCCATCATTCCAGTAATCCTCTCAATCTCTACACCCGGCTGATCTCGATCGACAAGGAATGCCGTGACTTGTTCGCCGTCTCGTGCAATCACAATAAAGAAATCTGCAATCGCTCCAAAGGAAATCCACTTTTTCTTCCCATTTAATACATAGGACTGTCCTTTTTTTTGATAGCTAGTTTCAACATGATTGGCATCTGAGCCAATATTCGGCTCTGACAAAGCAAAGGCACCGATTTTTTCCCCTTTAGCTAATTCAACAAGCCAGCCTTGTTTTTGATCTTCTGTTCCATAACGAAGAATGGCTTCTCCTACGAGTGAATTCACTGTTAATAATGTCCGTACGTTACAGCAAGCTTTCCCCACTTGTTCCGTGAACTGTCCATATGCGATTGGATCAAGCCCCAATCCTTGATAGGAGGATGGGATACCTGCTGCCAAATAGCCTCTTTTCGCCATATCTCGAATCAGCGACTCCGGCAAATGTTCTGTCTCATCGAATTCATTGGCAAATGGACGGATATTTTCATTGCAATATTGTCGTATTTCTTCAATGGCATCGATTGTTTGTTCAGCTGTTTTCATGAAGAGCCGCCCCCTGTTGTTTTTTCTCAATTAAGGCGACAATACGATTGACCGTACTAAAATTAGCAATGTCGAGATCTTCATTGTCTAATTGGAAGCGAAAGTCGTGTTCAATATAGTTCACTAGTTTCATGGCAAATAGAGAATTGACAAAGCCTTGTTCAAAAATATGATCATCATTTCCAAGCTCCATTTCCTCATCAAATACCACTAGGTTTTGCTCGATATATGCTCTTACTTGTTCGTGTAGGTTCATCATTCAATCTCCTCGCTTTTCGCTTTTTTATTTGGCAGGGTCTTTCTGCTTTATCTCAATGTTGACATCTACGTATTCTGGGAAAGGCTGAATCATGCTTAAATCGTTTTCGAACAAAATATAGCCATCTTCCCCATTCTCGATCTCTTTGAAATTCGCAAACTTATAAGTGATATACATCATGCGGTTTCGATCGGTTTGTTTAAAATCAGCTACAAGCCGTTTTCCTCTCTTTTTCGCCTCTTGCAAAATCGTTGTCAGTAAAATGGTCCCGACTCCACGTGACATAACGCGGCAAGACATAAGCAGCAGTTTGACATGCCATGTATCACCCGTTTCTTCTATTAAAGAGAGTCCTATTTTTCCATAAGAACCGAATTTATCTTCAAGTTCACAGACGAGAAGCAAGTGACTGTCTGATTGACGGAAATAATCAAGCTCTGCATAATCGTAGGTTTTCCCGCTTGCATTTAATTGATTGGTTCGAACGGTAAGTTCTTCGGCTCGCTGGAGATCTTGTTCTCCTGCTTCTGATATAACAAATTTCATATTTAAAGATGCCAAAAATTTTTCAGGCGGTCCTTCATATTTCTCTTCTTCCTGCTGCCTTTGATCTGCTTCCATGTACATTTCTCTGCGCCGTTTTGCATCCTCTGTGATAAAAGCTGGCCGCAGTCGATCATCTGTGAGCAATGTCATATAATCCACCGCATCCCAGCAAGTAATCTCTGGATGAACAGCCTTCACTTCTTCTCTTTCAAATGGCTGATCATCAATAAAGAGAATGGTATCTTTATGAATATTTAAGCGCTCACTGATTCTCTCTAATGAACTAGATTTGGCATTCCAATGAATCTCAGGATAGAGAAAGAAATGTTCGATCCCAAAGGCGGAGAGCTTTTCCCTCACAGCAGCTTCATCATTCCGGCTTGCAATGGATAAAAGGATTCCGCGCTCATCTAGCTCTGTCAGCACTTCCTTCATTGATGGCTTTAATGTCACTTCATCTGATTCAAGTAAAATCCCATCCCATAATGTATGATCTAAATCCCAGACAACACACTTGATTTGCTTAGCCATTTGTTTTTCTCCTCTCACATGTCATATTGGAAAAAGCCTTTACCAGATTTTTTGCCATACTCACCTGCATCGACCATTTTGACAAGCAGAGGACACGGGCGGAACTTCGGATCTTTGTAGCTCTCGTATAAAACAAGCAATGAATTCAAAATCGTATCAAGCCCAATTAAGTCTCCTGTCGCAAGCGGCCCCATTTTATGGCCGAAGCCTCCACGGAAAATTTTATCGACATCAGCTGGTGTCGCGACTTGATCTTGCACCGCCCAAATCGCTTCATTGATTGTCAGCATGAGCACACGATTGGAAACAAATCCTGGAAGATCATGCACCACAACAGGTGTTTTATCAAAGGACTTCAAGAAACCTTTTGCCGTTTCAACAGTTTCATCAGAAGTTGCTTTTCCTCTAATCACCTCAACTAACGCTTTAAGAGGAACAGGGTTCATAAAATGTGCACCAATGACTTTTTCAGGATGATGCATAAGGGACCCTACCTTTGTAATGGAAATGCAGCTCGTGTTTACAAAGTAGATGGTTTCTTTCATACAAATATCTCGCAGCTCTTCATAAATGGGCTTTTTTATTTCCCAATCTTCCGTCACATTTTCAATGACGATATGTGCGTCATGTAAGCCTTCAAATGATGTCGATAGCTGGATTTGAGACAATACGTCTTCTAAGGACAATGAGATTTTCTTCTTTCTCACAAATTGCACCAATTGATAGGTTTTCTTGATTTTTTCTAGTGCTTCGTTTAGCTTTTCTTCTGTGACATCAATCAATGTGACTTGATAGCCATTTGCTGAAAGGTCTAATGCCATATCAGCCCCCATCACACCTGCTCCAATCACGCCTACGTGCTTCGTGTTCATTTCTCCAACACTCCAATTCGCTTTAAAATGACATTGATTTTTTCTACGACTTCATTTGTTAATGAATGAATAAAAAAGTGATCTCCATCGAATTCAAAAAACGCACAATCTTCACTTGTATATTGATCCCAATCGTCTAAATCAAACAGCACAGAAGGAAGATCACGAGTACCATAAAAAATAGAAATTGGGCAAGCAGCTGGAACAACTTCATCACACTGATAAGTCTCCAAAAGCTGAAAATCTGCTCTTAAAATCGGCAGAAAGAAATCAAGCACTGCATGGTTATCGGCAAGTTCCTCAGGAACGCCCCCCATCGCAATGATCGCCTCTTTTAATTTGGCATCTGACAGCTGATGATAGACTTTCTTCTCTGGAATATGTGGTGGAAAGCGTCCAGAATAAAAGACATGAACAGGCTCTTTGTTTAATCTTGTTTTCATTCTTTTTTGTAATTCGTATGCAAGGACAGCTCCCATGCTATGACCGAAAATGGCATAGGGCTCTCCTTCTTTTAAAGAAGAGGACGCCTGTAGATAAAGATCATCTGCGACTTGCTGTAAATTTGTCAGCACAGGCTCTGTCATTCTTGTCCCGTGCCCAGGGAGTTCAAGGGCATGAATTTCTATAGACCGGTCTATATAAGATTTCCACGTACTAAATACGGTACTTGCTCCACCTGCGTACGGTAAGCAAAATAACTTCACGACACGCCACACTCCCTTTTGCATTCGATTTTCAGCATTTCCAGCCATTTTTTTTCATCTTGGATGATTTGTTGTAAGGAAGCTTTAATGTTGGCTTGGTACCGACTAGACATCTCCCCTGAAAAAAAGAGTTTTGCTGCCTGATGCCTCGCTTTCTCCCATTCTGTTAAAATACGTTCCATCCATTGAAACAGCTCAGGTAGATCGCCTTTAATAAGCCTCAGTCGATACAGCTCTACTTTCTTTGTATTGATGATCTGATTGAAAGCTGCCACGAGCTTTTCGATATCATCCCATTGTGGAAACTGTTCATAAAATGTTTCAAGAACTGCAATTCCTTTTTCTATTGCGTCAATCTGACCATACATATTTCTCAGGAAATAAGCCGTTTTTTGGTCAAATAATTCAGTCGAGACCTTGTCCTGATCAAAGTAGAATGAGGCATAGGAATGAAATTGATTATTCGGCTGAAAGTGTTCATGAAAGGTGTCATATCCTTTCTGTACATCTTCATATGAAAGCACTTGATGCTCATAAGACAAATTATCTAAATGCCGATTCTCTAATACTTGAAAAGTTTGCCGATTCTCATTGAAACCCGTGATTAAAATTGAATGACGGCTATGGGTTGTTAAATACTCTTTTCTACCTCGCTGAACGTAAGGGTCTACCCATACAATCACCGGACGTTCCTGCGTCACATCCTGTTTGACGTTTTCAATGAGATTGGCACAATGTGTCATTTTTTCAACTTGAATGCCCTGTAAATTCATAATCTTTTCTGGATCGTGTGCCGACATCCAGTCAATCTGAAGCAAACCGTCCTCTGTAAGTCCGTATGCAAATTGATCATTTAATAAATATGGAGCGACTTCTTGACCATGCAGCTTCACAATTGGAAAAAAGCAATTGAAGAAACAGCTGCGATAAAACAATTCATTATAAGGATGAATGCCTGAAATCTGTTTGACGGTCATCTTTTTGTCCTCTCTTTCCAGCAGTAGATGTCACCATAAATCCTTTGATGAAACCAATCGTACAAAACCAAATGAAAAACAAATAATAAGAAATCGCTAATTCAATGAGAGAGGTAGGTCCCCATACAAAAGTCATTTTCCAAGGCAGCCCCTTAAAAGCTATTTGCGAAAGAATCATTGGCAGAAGCAATATCCCAATTAGTAGCAGCACCCAGCCGATACTTCTAAGCCATACGCCAAGTGACAAGTTCCTGCGAACCAGAACGCCATTTCTTACACGTTTCCTCCATTTGATAAAACGAACGACAGACACCATTTGCAGCAAAATAAAAAGACATGTGGCTGCTACACTCAATTGATCAATGAGCTGAAATGGATCCATAGATGACTCTGCTTCTTCATTTGTACCCGTCATCGTTTTGGCAATAAGACGTGCCGTTTGCTCTGTGTAGCTGCTATTCATATTTGCTAATACTCCGATAGCAACGCCTTCTTTTGGCTGGATCAGAAAAAATGATGAATAATTCGGATTAGATCCTGCATGAAATAACGATGCCACCCGGCCTTTCGTTCTTTCTATATACCAGCCGGCATTGTAATAGACATGCTCCCCTTCTTCTGGGACATTCACAGTTAACTGATCAGGATTTTTTACAAAACGAGACCAAGTTGAATCGGTCAATTGATATTGCAGCCAAGTTCCCACATCCTGATTATTCATCACAATATAGCCTGCGGGGGTGTTACCTCGATATTCTGGCGCTTCATAAACATGCGGAGCAAGGAAATGCAGTTTAAACCCTTCTGAAATAACACCAGATTTCATGCGTTTTAGCCCAGCTTCTGTTTGATCAAGATGATGCCTTTTAAACAGTCCTTTCATGTATGCCTCATATGACGTTCCTGTCACATTTTCAATGATGAGACCAAGGACATCATAGTTGATGGTGGCATATTCAAAAGAGCTGCCGGGCTTGTGATGAAGCTCAATTGATTTCAACTGATGGACTGTTTTCTTTAGCGCATCTTTTGCATGATCTGGCTGGATAAGCGCAATGGATTGAAAGGGAATGCCGCTTGTGTGATGCATTAATTGCTCCACCGTCAAACGCTGAGGCTTTCCATCGTATGTTGGAAAAAAGCCTGGAATATATCTGCTCACTGGATCTTTCAAATGAAGTTTCCCTTGCTTCACTAACTCCACAATAGCAAGAGCGGTAAACGCCTTTGATGTAGAACCAATTTCAAAGAAAGTACTGGCTGTCACTTGCTTCATTTTCTTTCGATCCGCATAGCCAAACCCTTTTTGGTACACCACTTCGTCCTTTTTCACTACCACAACGGACATGCCTGGAATGCGCCCAAGCTCCATCTGTTCCTCTATTACTTGATCAATAGCTTTAGAAGAAATCACTGCTTTTGCATGTGTCCCCCCAGCAAAGCTGCTTATCCATAAGAAGGCAAATAAAAATGAAATGTAGATAACATGCTGATTTTTCCTCATGTAAATAATGAATCCATTTCTTCAAGAGACATATCTACTGTTTCAAAATCAGACGGTGTAAATTCGATCCCTTCCTGTTCTAAGCAATGCTGTACCATACGCTCAATTTGCTGTTCTACCTCTTGCAATAGCTGCATCATATCTGTTTCACACAGCTGTTTTTCGCTGAAAGAAAGATGGAAAATCAACTGACCGCCCTTGATGGTAGCGACCATATCGATAACGGTTGTTACCGGATTATCCAATGACGAATCAATCCCCGATGTAAAGTAAGACATCTCATAATCAGATGATTTTTTAAGCACCTGATCGATTTCACCTAAATAGTTAAAGCGTAATTGCGGCGCTGAATGATCAGGAAGCTGCCTATTGATGAGTGACAACAGCCCATATTCTGCACCATTATTTGGCACCTTACGTATCGTTTCTTTGACAGCCCGTATGTGATCTGTGAGAGATTCAGAAACATGAACATTCACGGGATACATGGTGGTGAACCAGCCACACGTTCTAGATACATCAATATTTTCCTCCACAGCATCCCTGCCGTGACCTTCTAATTCCAGAGAAATCAGTTCTTGATTCGTTTGCTGATAACAGGCTTGCGTTAAGGCTGAAATTAACAGTTCGTGAGGCTGCGTTTGATACGCTTTATTCGCTTGATTGATCAATTGATCCGTGAGCTTCACTGATAATGACTTCGTTAACTTGACTTCGTCTTTGACATATCCCTCATTAGAAGAAACTTGATACAGAGGCTGAATTTCCCCCACTACATTTTCCCAATAGCTGAACGTCTCTTTTACATCTTCTGATAATGCATACTCGTTAACCCGTTCTGTAAATGTTTGATATGAATGAGTTTTTGGTGGAAGCACTTCTGCTGACACCTTCTCTGCATGAAATAATTGAATCAAATCCTCGACCAGAATTTGCCAAGACATACCATCAACTAAAAGATGATGGGCGGCAAAAATAAGATGTGATTGAGAAGCAGTTTGACAAAGCGCTGCCTGAATCAATGGCCCTTGATAAAGATGAGTCCTTTGCTTGATCTGACATCCTACTTCTTTTAGTGCTTCTTCCACGTTCTCTTCTGACAATGCCGTAAAATCGTGTATCGTCAGTGGAATATCCTGAATGTTTTCATCATAATAGAGTGTTCTTGTCGCCTCATGTACTTTTAACCTTAATCCGTCGTGATGAATGACCAGCTCTTTTAAAGAACTCTGCACGATTCTTTCATCCATCTTTTTCTTTGAATGAACAATGATGGATTGATGCCAGAAATGTTTATCTTTTAACCGCTGGGACCAAAACCATTCGATGATTGGGATCGATTTCACATCGCCCACAGCCTGCTCTTGTGAGATATGTAAGACTGGTTCCTGCTGAACGACTTGTGCCATTTCTCTAAAAATGGGATAAGTAAATAGATCTTTGGTTTTTAAATAGAGTCCTTTGTCTTTTAACTTCGCAATAAATTGAATCGCCTTTATGGAGTCACCGCCAAGCTGATAAAAATGATCAGCCGGTTTGATCGTTTCGTGCCCTAAGATGTCTTTTGCTGTGTCTACTATGATCTCTTCAATGTCCGCTGTTTCCTTTGAACATTCAACGGCTGTTTCCTCTTGAGAGAGCAATGGATCAGGCAGGGCTGTACGATTGATTTTTCCGTTTTGAGTGAGCGGGAGTTCTTTTAATACAACAAAATAGGCTGGTACCATATAAGCTGGAAGCTGATCTGATAATTTCTTTCTTAGTAAAAAGGAGGTTAGCTCTTTTTCTTTCAATTCAATATAAGCAGCCAGCTGTTTTTCTCCATATTCATCAGTTAGATCAATGACAGCTGCTTTATCCACTTCATCGAGTGCCATAAGCGCAAGTTCAATTTCACCCATCTCTATCCGGTAGCCTCGCAGCTTGATTTGATGATCAATCCGGCCAATGTATTCAATCTTTCCATCATTTGCTCGTTTCGCAATGTCACCGGTTCGGTACATGCGGCGGTGACTTACAAATGGATTGGGTAGAAAGCGTGATTTCTGCAAATCAGGTCTTTGCCAGTATCCTCTGCCAACACCCGCGCCTGAAATATATATTTCTCCTATTGTCCCTGGCAGCACCACTTGCTGATTCTCATCTAAAAGATAAATCTCTGTATTCGGCATCGGCACTCCAATTGACACCGATGTCCCGCCATCATCTTGATGGAATTGATGGATCATACAGCCAACGGTTGCTTCAGTTGGTCCATATTCATTAAAGATGGATATCCTTCCATCACTTGCCTCCGTAATTCTTTTGGCCAAAGCAGTCGATAATTGTTCTCCTCCTACAATCATTCGTTTAACCACTGATTGAGACAGTGCAGCATCTGTTAACAGTGCCATATGAGCTGGTGTCAGCTTAATGACCTTTGCTTTTTGATCAAACAAAATATGTTCTAATAAAAAGCCTGGCTGATCCTCTTGACGATAGATCACTACTGTACTGCCAATAACCAATGGCGTATAAATGGATGTAACGGTTAAATCAAATGCAATGGACGAATACAGAGCAAAATGGTCATCTTTTGAATCTGTATAGTTTGTTTTGGCAGACATGATATAGTTCACTAAGCTTTGATGTTCGATCATGACTCCCTTTGGCTGTCCTGTAGAGCCAGACGTATAAATCATGTATGCGACGTCTTCATCATCTCCAATGAATGTATGTGCCGCATCATATGAATCCAACTGATTCCACACGTTGTAGATATTGTACGTATCGCCATTAAAATGGTATGTAGAAGCATGATCTGTAAAAAACAGCTTAGCCTGGCTGTCATCCAAAATAAACTGAATGCGTTCCTGCGGATACTCAGGATCAATCGGTACATATGCGCCTCCAGCCTTTAAAATCCCCAGCAGCAGTACAATAAGTTCTGGTGAATGATTCAAACATATTGCCACAAAGTCATGTCTCTGTAAGCCATGTGTTTGCAAGAAATGCGCCATTTGGTTGGTTTTTCTCTCAAGTTCACCGTATGTCATGATATGAGAGCCGTCCTGAATCGCGATTCGATCAGGAGAAGTCTTTGACATGTCTGTGATTAATTCATGAATTTTTTGCTTCTGTGGGAATAGCACGCCTGTGTCGTTCCATTGATATAGCTCTCGATGTTCCTCCTCCTCTGTCATAAGCAGTACATCTTTTAAGAGCTGCTTCGGCTGGTTGAGTATGTTTTCGACAAAGAGAAGCATCCTTTTATGTAGAAAGTTGATGTCTTCATTGCTGTAATCTGAGACTTTGTAGTCATATTGCAGCTCGATTTGTCCTTTTTCATCCCATTCTTTTACAGCTACTTGCAAGCCATATGGCTGGAATCCATTGTAAAGCTCCATGTATTCCACTTTGTATCCTTCCATCTCCTGCACCATATTTGTGCTGTAGGAGTTGATATAGATTTGAAAAAGTTGATCATACCCTGCCTTTGCAAATTCTAAATCTTTGACGAGTGCATCATAAGGATAACGCTGATGCAGGAAGTAAGTCTTATAGCTTTTTTGAACGTCTGACAAACTTTCTAATAGAGATAGATGAGGGTTCATCTTCATTCGATATGGCATTGTACTAACGGTCATACCGGACGTGGCTTTTTCCTTTTGCCCGGAACGATTGAGAACTGGCGTCCCAATAATAAAATCTTTTTGCTGATATTTTTTATGCAAATAAACGAAGAGGCCTAAAGTAAATAAAGAGTTGATTGAACAATGATGGGTATCTATAAATGCATAGATTCGTTCTGAGAGTTGTCGATCAAGATAATGGCTTTGACGATGGCCTTTGATTTGGTCAGTTCCCTGTACCAAATAACTATCAGACACATCAGATAATGTTTCTTTCCAAAATTGCTGATCTTTTTTAAATCTTGGGGAGTTCCTATATTTTGATTCTTTATCAATAAAAACAGAATGATTATCTGCTTCTTGTTCGAGAGAGGAGCTTTGTATAAGAGCAGTGTAAAGCTGGCTAATTTTATCGATGATTACTTTCATCGACCATCCATCTGCTACTGTATGATGGCATTTGATGAAATAACCGGATTGTTGTTCACCGACTTTTAATACAGCAAATTCGGCGAGAGAGGTTTCTAGTAATTGAAATGGTATTTTGAAGGCATTTTCGGCCCATTCTAGCATGTCTTTATGTGTGGAAAACTCATAGGCAGGAATATGATGATCGGCGTTTGGATCAACATATTGAAGCGTCTCACCATCTTTCTCTACTAGTTTGAGACGAAGAGATTCTGTTGTCATGATACAAGTTGCAATGGCCTGCTTCAGTTTAGCGAGCTGCAACGGCCCATTGACGAAAATAATACCGCCAATATGATTAATTGGTGTTTCTGGATAAAATGTTTCCATGTTCATCACGCGCCGCTGCGGATGTGTTAATGGCCAATATACTAAACTACTAGTCAATTACGCCACCTCTACTTTTCATATAGTTAACATTTCTACGAACTTATTAAATCACATAATGGTATTTTTGTAAATAATTGAGATAAACTGTCTAAATTTGTTCATTTTTTAATCTAGACGCTAGGATAGCCGACACAGTAAACAGGCCAACGTTGATAAAAAAGACGACTCTTGCCCCAAAGAGATCGGTCATGGTGCTCATAACGAGGATCGACATTCCGTATATAAAAGTCGATAGTGTATGTTGAGCTGATAGTATTTTAGGCAATTCAATTTGACTCAATGTATCTTGTACATAGGTACGAATAGCAATGCTGCGAAGCTGAAAAGCTGGTCCTAATAAAAAGACAAACAATAAACTCATCCATGCTGAATGATTCAACCCTAAGCAAAGAGTTAGCACAGCTACGATCACCGAACTATAAAAAATGTGATCAAACAAACGCTGTTCCACATGCTTTGCGAACCGCAGCACGAGCAGACCGCCTAGAATGGTTCCACCAAAATAGCTTGCGTTAATAAACCCCCACCATGTTTCAGGCTGGTGTAAGACTTCAGTGACATAAACAAGAATAATAGCACCAGTCCAGATACTTCTGCCGCTCATGGACAGCATTTCTAAAATCGTTAATGTTCTAATGATTCGCTTTCCATACATGATCTTCCAGCCTGAAAAGATCCGTGTACCAAATGATTCAGACTGTTGCTCTTGTTTAGCTGCAGCCCCAGTATCAATGATAAAGAGCATAGATATGAGCGACAAACTGTATAAAACAAGTGTGGTAATTAGTAGAAACTGCGGTCCAAGAATGCCAATAAACAGGCCTCCTAAAAGCCAGCCTAGTAAAAGGACAATTTGATCAGATGTTAAAATATAGCTATTGGCTTTTAGTAAAAAGTTCTTTTCTACTAAACGCGGGATCATCGAATTTCGAACAGGAATGGTTCCCCCATCTATCAAAGAAAGGAAAAATACAATGATAAAAAAGAGAGGAATAGTAAATGTTGATAGTTGTAGTATATAAATGAAAATCAAGCAACCGAAGAAAGCAATTTGACACATTTGCAAATAGATAATGAGTCTTTTCAGCTTAAATTGATACATAAAGAAAGGAATAAGCACCGCTCCAAGAGCTTGTCCAACAAACTGCGAGACAGCCACCATTGAAGCAATTAGTGTAGAATTTGTTAATTGGTATGTCAGGATGGTCAGTACGAGGACATATAGTGAATCCCCGAAATTAGCTAGGGATTGTCCCCCTAATAAAAAGTAAAATGATTTGTTTTTCATATTTATCTCCATTTTCTCTTCATTAACACCCATAATAATACATTATTTTCTACACTTCTACTTTTTATAACAATATTTTCATAATTTGATACATTTTTACTAATTTAAAAAACCGCCAAAAGGCGGTTTTTATTTAGTCATATATATGAACAGTCGGTTCTTTGTCCTCAGCATTTTTCGTGATCAGGGCTTCTTGTTGATCAGAAGATGTGATGTTGATTTCAATATTGGTACTCTTGTAGTAATCCATGACTTCTCCGGTTAAATATTGTGTGAAGGCTACGACTTCCGTTTTTCCATAGAACTGCATTGGAATTTCGATTTTCATTTTTTGCAGGTTGCCGTTTTTGTAAAAGCCTTTTCCTACAACACCAGTGTAATTCGGGAAGTAATCTTCTACCTTTGTCTTGAAGCGGTCAAATCGCTCTGAATCATCTTTGTAGCTGCTTTTCGCACTATCTGAAGGGAAGAATACATTCTCCTCTTTGATCGTATCCCAATTTCCGATATCAGCGGAGCCTGCTTTCACATCTGTTTTGGCGATAAAGTTACCTGGAACGATAGATGATTTTGGTGCTTGCTTATAAAGGGCAATCATGACAGGCACTTTTTGCAGTCCGTCCATTTGACGAATTCGCTTGATCACTTGTTCAGCGATTTTTTCACCCTCTGCCAAAAGTTTCTTTGAATTTTTCGATGAATCGATGGTCACCTCTTGCTGCGGGTCACCGATCTTTTCACGGTAATAATAAACCGAGTTCAGCGCAAGACCAATGACAACTCCGCCAAGCTGTAAGCTGTTTTTGTCTTTTCGAATTAAGTAATTATGCTCTAGCATTGAAGCTAAGTAAATTGGACTATTTTCATTTTTAGACTTTGTTGAACCTGAGTTTGGAAGAGCAGGATTTAAGCCTAGATTCTTAAAGTCTTTATCTTCTTTTTCTGCCTTTTTCAGATCACTGCCTGTTTTTTTGCGCGCCAGCCAGCTGAGAACGGTGTCCTCATCTAAATGCTGTCCTTCTTGGAATAGATAGTCGTTTGTATTAAATGACTCTGTTGCAAGGCGCATAAGTCCTGTTTCAAATTCATCAATGTCCAAGCGTGTATTGAGACGCTCCGCTGTTAGACCTCTAGCAGCTCCTTGTTTAAACGGCAGCACCATTTTGTAATAGGAGTCTGAGATATTGTACATCGGGATGATGGCTGTTTCCTTTGTTTCCTTCGTTTCATCCGTTTTTTGTGTGACCTCTTCCTCTTCCTTTCCCCCAAAAGGTGCACACGCTGACAATACCAGTGTGAGCATTGTCAGCAGCAATAACAACTTTTTCAATAGAAAACACTCCTCTTATTTCTTTAGCTCCTCGAGCATTTTAGCTTCGTCCCAAATTTCAATATTGAGTTCTTCTGCCTTTGTCAGCTTACTTCCCGCTGCTTCTCCGGCAATGACTAGATCTGTTTTTTTACTCACACTGCCTGCCAGCTTTCCGCCTAATGCTTCGATTGCTGCTTTTGCATCGTTTCGAGCCATTTCTTCTAATTTTCCTGTCAGCACAATGGTTTTTCCTGCAAAGTAGGAATCACTTTCTTCTGCTTTTACCGGCTTTGGCCCTGTGTAGGTCATATTGACTCCGAGCTCTTTTAGTTCGTTCAGCAGATCGAGTATTTCTTCTTTCTCAAAATACGTGACGACGGCATCAGCCATTTTTTCACCAATTTCGTCGACTTCAAGTAATTGTTCTTTCGTCGCTTGCTTTAATTGATCGATGTTTTCGAAATGCATCGCCAAGGTCTTTGCCGCTTTTGAACCAATAAATCGAATACCGAGTCCAAATAGTAAACGCTCAAGAGAGTTTTCTTTCGATTGTTCAATTGAACGCAGTAAATTGTCGACAGATTTTTCGCCCATTCGTTCAAGCTGAATGAGCTCTTCTTTCGTTAATCGATAAAGGTCGGACACACGAGAAACGAGCTGTTCCTTGAAGAGCTGTGTAATGACCCGCTCGCCAAGTCCATCAATATTCATTGCATTACGGGAAACGAAGTGAATGAGTCCCTCACGTATTTGGGCAGGACATTCAGGATTGATGCATCGCAAGGCCACTTCGCCTTCGATTCGCACCAGCTCACTATGACACTCTGGACATTCAGTTGGCATGTGAAACGGTTTTTCTTCGCCTGTACGCTGATCAACAAGGACACCTGCGACTTCAGGAATAATATCCCCGGCTTTTTTCACAATCACTTGATCAAAATAGCGAATATCCTTTTCTTTGATCAAATCTTCATTATGAAGAGATGCACGCTGCACTGTCGTCCCTGCTACTTTGACAGGCTCAAGAATCGCTGTTGGTGTAATCACGCCTGTACGTCCGACACTTAGTTCAATATCAAGTAGCTTCGTTACGACCTCTTCAGCCGGAAACTTATACGCAACCGCCCAGCGCGGGCTTTTTGCCGTGAAGCCGAGTTCTTCCTGCTGAGCGAGTGAATCGACTTTAATAACGATTCCATCGATTTCATATGAAAAATCGGCACGCTTTATTTTTAATGTTTCAATGAGGTCGATGACTTCTTCGATCGTTTGGCACATTCTTCTTTCTTTGTTTGTTTTAAAGCCAAGTTCGTCGAGAAAATCAAGTCCTGCACTTTGCGTTTCAACACCAATTTCATCAAGCTCCGCTATACTGTAGACGAATATATCAAGGTTTCGTTTCGCTGCAATTTTCGTATCAAGCTGACGAAGTGAACCTGCAGCCGCATTACGCGGGTTTGCAAACGGCTCTTCTTCGTTTTGTATTCTTTTTTCATTTAATGCTTCAAAAGAAGGTTTTGGCATAAATGCCTCGCCTCTCACTTCAATCGACAGAGGGCGTTTGATTTTAAGCGGGATGGAACGAATCGTTTTGAGATTTTCAGTAATATCCTCACCCGTTGTTCCATCGCCGCGCGTCGCTCCTCGGACAAACACGCCATTTTCATAACGGAGAGAAACAGCGAGTCCATCAATTTTCAGCTCGACATTGTATGCGATATCGTCACCGACTGCTTGACGAACCCGGCGGTCAAAATCAAGAAGGTCCTGTTCATTAAACGCATTCCCAAGGCTGAGCATTGGTGTGCCGTGACGCACTTTTTGAAAGGCGTCTAAAACAGCACCGCCCACTCTTTGTGAAGGAGAATCCGCTGCTTTTAAGTCAGGGTGCTCTTCCTCCAAAGAGATCAGCTCACGCATCCGCGCATCATATTCAGCGTCAGGAACACTTGGACGATCAAGTGTATGATATTCGTAGTTGTATTGATTCAAAATCTGGTGCAGTTCCTCGATCCGGCGTTTCGCTGCTTCTTTATCCATCTGCTTCTTCCTTTCAATTCATCCGTTTTGTCAGTCCTATCAGTTTATTGCTTCTCGATTGGTGCAAATGCTGCGAGAAGACGCTTAATGCCTGTAGGGCTTGGGAACGCAATATCAAGCTCTGTGCTGTCTCCGCTGCCTTTCACACTCACAACCGTACCAACGCCCCATTTTTTATGGGCCGCTTTATCGCCCACAGCCCAGCCAATACTGCCGCCGCCTGTGTTTTGAATGGTTTGTGTTTGCGGACGTGAGACAGGTCCCCGTCTTTGCGGTCTTTCTCTTGTTTGGCCAAACGGTGTTTTTGCTTCTTTTTTCTCATTTAGGTTGTCCAATAAATCGGCTGGTATTTCTCGAATAAATCTTGATTCAAGATTCATGTTCGTCCGGCCGAAAAGTGTTCTCATTTTCGCACTTGATAAATAAAGCTCTTCTTCAGCCCGTGTGATACCTACGTAAGCGAGGCGGCGCTCTTCTTCCATCTCTGCATCTTCCATTAATGAACGGCTGTGCGGGAAGACACCCTCCTCCATTCCCATTAAGAAAACAACAGGGAATTCCAAACCTTTTGCGGCGTGAAGTGTCATTAAGATGACAGCATCCTGATCTTCTTCTTCATTTTCATCCAGCTTATCAATATCTGCGACGAGGGCAAGATCTGTCAGGAAGGTCACAAGTGACTTGTCTTCATTTTGTTCTTCAAAGTTCTTCGTGACGGATAAAAACTCGTCAATATTTTCTAAGCGGCTTTGTGCTTCAATCGTTTTTTCAAGCTTAAGCGCTTCACGATAGCCTGTTTTCTCTAAAATTTCTTCTGTTAATTCTGTTACAGATAAATAATCCTGCATGTTCGTCATTTGATCAATGAGCTGTTTGAACTCATCAAGCGCATTGGCTGCTCGTGCACTCAGTCCAATGAAATCCACCTGACCAAGTGCTTCAAACATAGACAGATTATTCATCTCCGCATATGCTGCAATTTTATCAACAGATGTCGCACCGATTCCGCGCTTTGGTACGTTGACAATTCGTGCAAAACTAATATCGTCATCTGGGTTTGCCACTAGGCGTAAGTATGCCAAGATGTCCTTGATTTCTTTTCTGTCATAGAACTTCGTGCCGCCGACAATGTTGTATTGAATGTTGGCCTTCATTAACGTTTCCTCTATGACACGAGACTGGGCATTTGTTCGGTAAAGGATCGCAAAATCGGATAATTTACGCTTTCCGCTTTGATGAAGCTGACGAATCTTTCCTGCGACAAATTGTCCCTCACCGAATTCATTATCTGCACGGTAATAGGCTATCTTCGCGCCTTCATCATTTTCTGTCCAAAGATTTTTTGGCTTTCGGTTTGCATTGTTTTGAATCACCGTATTTGCAGCATGCAAAATGCGTTTCGTCGATCTGTAATTTTGCTCAAGCAGAATCACTTCACTGGATGGATAATCTTTTTCAAAGGAGAGAATGTTTGTAATATCCGCTCCGCGCCAGCGATAAATAGACTGGTCAGAGTCACCGACAACACATATATTTTGAAAACGCTGCGCGAGCAGTTTCACAAGCATGTACTGCGCTCTGTTCGTATCTTGATACTCATCCACATGAATATATTGGAATTTCCGCTGATAGTGCTCTAACACTTCAGGGATGCGCTCAAATAGACGAATCGTCATCATAATTAAATCATCGAAGTCGAGTGATTGGTTTTTGAGTAAACGCTTTTGATAATCTGTATAGACATCGCTGACCACTTGATCATAGAAATCACCGGCTGTTTTGGCGTATTCCTCTGCGTCAATGAGTTCGTTTTTTGCACTGCTGATCGATCCTAAAATGCTGCGTGGATCGAACTTTTTAGGATCGATATTCCGTTCTTTTAAAATGTTTTTAATGACTGAAAGCTGGTCAGATGTGTCTAAAATAGAGAAGTTGCGATTCACACCAATGCGGTCAATATCGCGTCTTAAAATACGGACACACATGCTGTGGAACGTAGAGATCCAGATGTCATCCGCGCCAGGTCCTAAAATAGCCTGGACACGTTCACGCATTTCACGTGCTGCTTTATTTGTAAATGTAATCGCTAAAATGTTCCACGGAGCTACATGTTTTTCTGCCATTAAGTAGGCAATTCGATGTGTGAGCACCCGTGTCTTCCCGCTTCCTGCTCCTGCCATCAACAATAAAGGACCGTCTGTTGCTTTGACTGCTTCTTTCTGTGCGTCATTCAGCCCTTCTAATAGATGATTCGATATTTCATTCATTCCATTCACCGCCAATTCGAACTTATGTTCTATTTTAACCCGTTTCGTCTTATTTGACTATGATGACTTTTTGACTGCATCCACTGTCTTTAATGCTTCTTTGAAATTGTCATAAATGACGTTTCCTACAACCACGACGTCTGCATGCTGCGAGAAGTCTTTTGCCTGCTTAGCGTTCTCGATGCCGCCGCCATAAAAAAGAACTGTTTCATCAAGCACTGCTTTTGTTTCTTTGACAAGCTCTATGTCTCCAAGCGTTCCGCTGTATTCCAGATAAAAAATGGGCAGCTTCATCAAATGCTCTGCCACTCTTGCATATGCTCTGACGTCATCGATATCCAGCGCTGTATTTGCCTCTGTGAGCTTGGCCGCTTTACAATCTTCATTTAAGATGACATAACCTTCAGGCACAATCTCTTCCATTGACATCAAATCACCGAATTCCTTCATCGCGTCCTTATGAAGCCCGACAATCCAGTCAGGGTGAGTACTGTTTAAGACAGTCGGGATGAAATACAGATCAAAGCCCGGCACAATCATCTCATGTGTGGAGATTTCGAGCACACATGGCACTAGAAAGCGGCGGACCTTTGACATCAATTGAAGCACGTTGTCCTCTGTCACATGATCACTTCCGCCAATCAATATGGCATCCGTCCCAGATTCGCAAATCGCTTCTAGCTGTTCATCGGAAATTTCTTTATTTGGATCGAGTTTAAAGACATGCTTCCACTCGGTAACATCATACATGAAAAACGTTCCTCCATTCGTTTCATTCCATTTAAATATTATAACAAAATCAGTGACCGCAAAAAATGGGTAACCTCCTTCAGTTAAAAGTTTCATTCTTTTGAAAATGGGTGGCGTGATTTAAAGATTTAGAAACAAAAAAGCAGATGCTAAGCATCTGCTTTTTTATTAAATGAACATAGTTTTTTTATTTTTCAAGTGGAGCAACTTGTGCTGTTGGTGCACCACATAGCAAGAAAAAGCCAAATAATACTGGAGGTGATACCGCAATTCCAGTTAAAGTTAGAAACCCTAGAACACTTAACCATTCACCTTTTTCAATAGCCTTTTGAACCTGATTTAAAGCCCCCTTAGTAATACCAAGAGCATCTTCAAGACAACGTTGAACAGTGTTTTTTTGTGTAGTAGCAATACCTTTTTGTTGATTCATATAGTTCGCAAAAGCGATCATGCCTTCTTTTTGATAAACTGGGTATGAAGCTTTTTCTAATTCCTTTTCGTTAACAACATAACCTGCTTCATCATCAAATACTAGAATTTTAGTAAAGATATACTCTATTTCAGCTACAGATTTTTCAATTTGTTCTTTTGTTAATCCTTTCAATCCAGCCTCAGGATTTACTGAATTTTCAGCTGATGCTACTGGCACTATTGTTGCAATAGAAAGTAATAAAGCCAGTGTGAATACAAATAATTTTTTGATCAATGTACAAACTCCCCTTTTCTTTAAAATAACCAAATAACCATAAATTTGATTTTATGGTTATTTTTGATAATAACATATCATTTTAGTTTAGTTTTCGTTTTAAGGTAGAAATAATTTGTTTTTACATAAATAGTGTTAATTCGACTTTTTTCGCAAGAATTATGAGACTGTTAAAATCACAAATGAGATTCCCCAAGTTAATACTCCAAATAAAATAAAATATTTTAGAAAAAGTTCAAAATTAGTGAGCTTCCTCTCATTTCTAGTTTTCTTAAGTCTCCAATAAAAAGCATATGCGCACAACACAAGTACTATATGGCTCAGTTCAGACATTTTTTCAAAAAAATACAAATCCGCCATTTATCATTCATCTCCAATATAGTTAATTTATCCCTTTAAAGTATATACAAAGATACATTCGTTGCACATCCTGCTATGTTCTTAATTTTAGTTTATTATAATAATTGATATTCTTTAATTTACCTTCGATACCCATTCATAATTTCAAATCTCGTTAATTAGCTAACGTATTCGTTTAACAGTAAAATGAAGCAGGTGACCCCATTGAAAAGAACGATTACATATGAACAAAGTATAGATATCGGATACATTTATATCACCCCGCAATCGGAGCGTTTGAAAATCAAAGAAACCATTGAATTAGATGTCAATGAATGTATCAATGTAGATATCGATAAAGAGGACCGAGTGGCTGGATTGGAGTTATTTGCAGAAGAATCCGAAGTGCTGCGGAATGCACCGGTTTATGAGGATCATCTTTCTTTACGTTTGACGGATCAGGAAGTTCTCTCAACCTATCATCTGTCAGGCATTGAATTTCAATTCTCGACATCTGATCACAATGGGCTGATCGGTTTTACCATTGTCGATCCTTTTCGCTATAACATCACAAGAAAAAACCGTTTTGATCTTTCAAAACGGTTTTTTTTCAAACTATTGTCTCGCTTCATTAAAATAATGGACGGATGTCATGGCCCCTTCGTCGACCATCTTGTTGTCTTGGATATCTAATGGATCTGGGTGGCCGGCTTTTTCAGGAACCTTTTCATCTGACCGGAACATGCTTGCCCATTTTTTCAGATGCTGTTTATTTTTTACGGCTAATAACACAGCTCCTCCAACCCCTAATCCTGCAAGTACATACGCATTTGGACGCTTATTCATGTATGTTCCCTCCCCTTATGATCTTATTTGTAAGTTACCCCGCCTTTTCATTTCTAAACGTCACAATATGTTGATGTGGTTTCTCTTTTTATGAAAAGTGGAATAACAACAGCAATGAAAGAGAAAAGAGGGGATCTTCATGACCACAACCTTAATGATCATCGGCACATTGCTAATCATTTTTTTGATCATCCCAATCATTCTATTGATCTGGATTTGGATGAGGGATGAAAAACAAGAAGAACATTCAGTTCTACGAAATTATCCGGTCATTGGAAAGCTGCGGTTTATCTTTGAAAAAATAGGACCTGAGCTTCGCCAATATCTGTTTCTGAATGACCGAGAGGAGCTGCCCTTCTCAAGAAGAGAATACGAGCAGGCGGTCATGTCAGGAAAGTACAAAAGCCGGACGATGGGCTTTGGATCAAAACGTGATTTTGACAAGCCAGGCTATTACATTCGAAACGTCCTGTTTCCAAAGCAGCGAGATGAACTACGAATCGATCAATCTGAAAAAATCAAAACGAAAGTGTATCAAATTGATCAAGACAATTTACTGCGAAGAAGTGAACATTTCAAAGAAGTCGAAGCAAATCCTTATTTTCTCCATCAAGAGGATGTACAAGTCATTGGCGAACACACATGTCAAAAGCCTTTCCATGTGAAAGGACTGATCGGTCAATCCGCTATGAGCTACGGCTCCTTAGGCGACAGGGCTATTACAGCTTTATCCTCAGGATTAAAAATGGCCGGCGGTACGTGGATGAACACAGGTGAAGGCGGGCTTTCTCCTTATCACCTCAAAGGCGGCGCAGATATCATTTGTCAGATTGGGCCCGGTTTATTTGGCGTTAGAACAGAGGATGGCGCATTTTCCTTTGAAGAATTCAAGAAAAAAAGCGAGCATGAGGAAGTCAAAGCCTTTGAACTCAAGCTGGCACAAGGAGCAAAAACACGCGGCGGTCATATTGACGGCGAAAAAGTAACGGAAGAAATTGCGAATATCCGTAAATTACCGCCTCACCAATCCATTGACAGCCCAAACCGCTTTGAGATGTTCCACTCCATTCCTGACATGTTTGATTTCATTGAGGAGCTGCGGAGTATAGGCGGAAAGCCAGTTGGAATCAAACTTGTTGTCGGGCATAAAGAAAATATTGAAGAGCTTGCCAGCTATATGAAAAAAAGCGGGAAACACCCTGATTTCATTACAGTTGATGGCGGAGAAGGCGGTACAGGGGCGTCCTTTCATGAATTGGCGGATTCCGCAGGGCTGCCAATTTTCACGGCACTCCCTATGGTTCATCAAATTTTGAAAGAATACGGTGTCAGAGATCAGGTGAAGCTCTTTGCTTCTGGCAAGCTTCTTTCGCCTGATAAAATTGCGATTGCCCTTTCAATGGGAGCTGACTTTGTGAATATTGCTAGAGGTCTCATGTTTTCAGTCGGATGCATTCGCGCCCAAGTCTGCCACACGAATAAATGCCCAGTCGGGGTCGCCACGACTGATCCAAAGCTGCAAAAGGGTTTATCAATTGAAGAAAAAAAATACCGAGTGTGCAATTATATCCTGTCTCTTAGAGAAGGTTTGTTTAACTTATCCGCAGCTGCGGGAATAGAATCGCCTATTCATTTTAATGAGAAACATATTATTTTTAGACAAGAGAATGGCGAGACAAGCGAAGTGCCGATGTTCTCAGGCACACAGCCATCTGTCTAGCTTGAAAAGGTGCGGAAACGCACCTTTTTTTATTAACATTTTCGTATAAAGTTAGCAAACAGTAGAGTTTAAGAAAATCATCTCAAACGAAGATGACATCTCCTATGAATGAGAAAGATGGTTTATGGACGAGCTAAATTAAAAAAACAGGGACAATTTATCAGTCCCTGCCCGCTTTTCATAAAAAAACTGCAAACAAGTCCATTTTTCGTGAAAAGGATTGTTTACAGTGAAAGCTGCTTTATTTTGTTTCGTTATTTTCCTGCTGTTCGGCTACGCGGTCAAGTGCCATCGTATAGGCATCGTTGCCGTAGTTTAAGCAGCGTTTGACACGTGAGATGGTTGCAGTGCTTGCACCTGTTTCCGTCTCAATTTTATGATACGTGTTTCCCTCGCGAAGCATACGTGCTACTTCAAGACGCTGTGATAAAGATTGGATTTCATTGATGGTACACAAATCATCAAAGAATCGATAACATTCTTCCAGGTCTTTAAGGGATAAGATGGAGTTGAATAACTGATCTAAACTTTTGCCCCTTAATTTATCAATTTGCATCTTAATACATCTTCTCCTTTACTATTGCCACACCGCTTTGCACGATCTTCTTCTAAGAAAGCGGTATCTTTCCTGACTAATTTTTTTAAAACCTCAGCAATGAGCTTTGAACAGATCATGACAGGTTTGGTTCTACGCTGAAAATGCCGTCAGGTTCTTTCGTAAGCCGAAGCTTCTTTATCGTAAACAAATTCGACAAGTTCTGTCATTTTCCTTGTATGACAATCTGACAAACTTGTTTGCTTCCTGTATAAAGATGACTTCTGCTTGGTTAGGTCTTCTGCCCTAATATATAGACTTTGCGGAAAGCTCAGCGAGACCCACAAATATGCGCCCCGCCTTGCTCGATCATTCAAAATGTGTTGGCCGGTCAGCGTAACCGACAGAATCATTTTACAATTAGAGTACTTCATTCGTCATGTCAAAGCCCTCTGCTTTGTCAACAGCTCCACATAAGATCATGATCACTTACATGGCAGTGAAGAGAACCATAGCTCACTTCTGCCCTATAACAGCAGTCAGAAATGCGGCAAAGATGATACAGCTCCACTCTGTTATATTTTAACGCATTATAGACGGAAAGAGTACAGTTTTTTTCATGACATCAAATATTCCTCTTGGCGTCACTCGAATATATGGCAAATGTGTACTTTGGAAAAAGACAAGTGTATCAATTGGGCAGTCAAATGGATAGCCGCGCTCAATGAGCAGCTCGCGTAATGTTTGTTCCTGCTGAAGAACAGTCTCAAATGGTTCAGCCGATGCACAGCCTGATAATTGCAGCGGGATTTCATGCAAAATTTTCCCGTTCTCTGTGAGGACGATTCCCCCGCCAATTTCTTTCATCCGCTTATGTGCCAGCATCATATCCTCTTTATTTTTCCCGATCACTAAAATGTCACCCGTGAGCGAAAATGAGCTGACAAAGCCTTGCACTTTGTTTGCGAATCCTTTTAGCATCGTATTCACACGCCACTCGCCTTTTCGGTCAATTAGGCTAAAGAAGCTTTGATCATGGTCACATGACAGCTGGTTGATTGAGTTATCAATTTCCACTGTATAAGGCTCCATGATGACGGCATTTCTCATCTTCACACCTAGTGGCATAGAGAATTGCAAATCACTCATCGTCAGGTCATACCCCAAATCTAATGGAAGAAGCCCGCCATTTTCCCATTTTGTTTCTTGGAATTGATGCTGGTTCTCGCCATCTAATTTGAGGATAACCCCTTTAGATATGACTGTTTTAGGATTTGGGTTCATTGGATCATCTAAAATATTCAAAGAAGCCAGCCGTCCAGGACCGACAACGCCTAATAAGTCATCAATTTGATGGTATTTTGCAATGTTAAATGTCGCCATATTATACGCATCAATGATCGGCACGCCTTCTTCAAGGGCGATCGAAATCAAGCGGTTAATCATGCCTTCCTCATAAAAGTGAGGAGCAGCACCATCTGTTGTATAGAAAAAGTGGTCATAGTGTCTAAAATCACGCTCATGCAATTCTCTTAAAATATTCACTAAATCTGGTCGGATGGAAGAATGCCGCAATGAAACATGATAGCCAAGGGACAATCTTTTTAACACATCGTCCGCATTCATCGCTTCATGATCACTGTCCGCGCCAAACAGCTTCATTTTTGTTAGCGTTTTCTCAGAAGCTCCGGGGAAATGCCCTTCAATTCGTTTTCTCTGCTTCTTCGTTTCTTGCATGCAATATAAAATGAGATCATCACCGTCCATCAATCTTGGCCAGCTTGTTAATTCGCCGCCTTGAAGGACGTCAGGATGATCAATCCATTCCTTCCGGTAGTTGACAGGCAGCATCTCATCTTCATATCTGACTTCCGTTTGAAGATCGTATCTGGACCACCAGAAATACTGAAATGGCTGCTTTTTTAATTCACATAGAGTGGAAAGCGCTTTCTTTTCATTGCTTTGCAAAAGAAGAAATAAGTTATCGCTGACCATTGTTGTTGTGCCAAATTGAGACACATATTCTGCAAGTGATTGGGGATTATAAATATGGAATGGGTGCGCGTGAGGCTCTATATACCCAGGCACAATGTATTTCCCTTCACAATCAATCACACGTTTAGCTGATTTATTTTGAGGAAGCTCTGCTCCGACATAAACAATTCGATCATCATGTATCCAAATATTTGCCTTCACCCATTGCTTCAAAAACGGGTTAAGCACGAGTCCATTCGTTAAAAGGAGTGTTGGAACTATTTTTGAGTCGACTACATCGATTTGTGTGCGGATGTCATTATTTCTCCAATTAAAAGTACGTTCGGACATTCACATACTCTCCTTCATTTGTATTAGCCCTATCGTAACATAACGAACCACGTTACGCATTAATGAAACGTTACAATTTCTTGAAATCACACTTAAAATAATTTAAAAAAGGAGATTCACCTTCAATGAAACCTAATCTCGGCTTAATGGAAGCGCTCATTAGAATTGCCTGTGGAATGACAATATGTACTGTAGCTGGATCCTTATATGCTAGAAAACCATGGAGTAAAATGCTTCTTTTTAGCATCATGTTTGGCAGTATGAAACTAGGATCTGGCATTCTTCGTTTTTGTCCAGTGACATATATGTGTGAGCAGCAGGACACACATAAAGAGAAGGCTGAGTAAGGCAGCCTTCTTTTTTATGTTCATTTCATCTCATTCCGCTGCTTCACACCATTCGACCATTGTCCCTGCAATAATCTCTGCTGCTTCTATCACATGCTCAATGTCGATAGATTCATTCGGAAAATGGGCAAGCTCCGTTGTTCCAGGTCCAAACACGATAATCGGAATACCTGCTGCCTGTGACAGTAATCCTCCGTCAGTTCCCCAAGGGGCGGCTTCGATCTTCGGCGGCTGCTTCATGACCGCTTCATATTGTTCCTTCAATAAACCTAAAAGCGGATGATCCGTATCGATTGAACCCGGAAGCCATCTTGCACCAAACCATTCGACCTCAACAGGATGTTCATGGAACCATTCATCTTTTTCTCCGAGTCCTGCCATCCAATTTTCTAGTTCCTTCTCTGCCTGTTCTACTGTCTCACCCGGCATCACCCCGAGCCTGCCTTCCATTGTGACAAGGTCTGCTACAGAGGATGGCCAATCACCGCCTTGAATTTTCCCGATATTGATCGGAATCGGAATTGGGATATGCTGAAACAGCGGCTCCGTGATTCGCTGATTTCTTTTTTCTTCTAGTGCCGCTATATGTGAAAGGACAATCGTACTCTTTTCTATAGCAGAAACACCGTGATATCTTGTTCCGCCATGAGCAGCCCTTCCTTTAATATGCAGTCTGAACCATTTAGATCCTTGCTGAATCGGAAAGATTTTCATATGACTTGGCTCTGGAATGATGGCTGCATCTGCTGTATATCCTCTCAGTATGGCTGCAAGGGTGCCTGCACCGCCGCTCTCTTCTTCAACAACACTATGAAACACGACATCTCCCTTCAGCGGAATCTGAAGTGCATGCAGTGCCTCAAGTGCAAAGAGTAAAGAAACGTTTCCACCTTTCATATCTGTTGCCCCGCGTCCATAAAGTCTCCCGTTTATGATATGCCCGCTGTAAGGCGGATATGTCCATTGTTTGTGATCTCCTGCTGGGACAACATCCACATGCCCATTTAATAAAATAGATTTGCCGCCGCCTTTTCCTTTCAATCGTCCGGCGACATTAGGACTTCCTTTAAAAGAACGCCTCGGGGAATAAAAATACGGGTGGTTCAGCAAATCATCTCCGCCAATGTCCCATACGTCAACATCAAAGCCAATGGCAGAAAGTTTATTTGCTACGATTTGCTGTACCTCTTGCTCATTCCCTTGTGTGCTGTCACATTGCACCATTTGCTGAAGAAGCGTCACGGCTTCCTCCTTATGCTCTTTCATCCAGTTTCTGATACGTGTGGTTGGCTGCAAGTCAGTCATCCTTTCTACACAACAGATTTGACATCAGGCGCTAAAATGAGCGGCGCCTCTGTCGCCCTCATGACATCTTCCGGCTGAAACGGCGGCATGACTTCACGCAAAATGAGCAGCTGTGATTTGACCTCAATGACTGCCATATCTGTAATAATCAGATCCACACAAGACTTAGCTGTTAAAGGCAGCGTGCAGGCGGCTTTTATCTTAGATTGTCCGTGTTTATCAAGGTGACTCATCACGACCACTACCTTTTTCGCTTTTTGCGCGAGTTCAATCGCTCCGCCCATACCCGGTACTCGTTTACCTGGTACAATCCAATTCGCAAGATCCCCCTGACTGCTGACTTCAAGTGCACCTAAAATCGTCATATCCAGCATCCCTTTGCGAATGATGCCAAAAGCGGTTGTGCTGTCCATATATGAGCCGCCTTTTGTTAACGTAATAGGGAAACCTCCGGCATTGCACAAATTCGGGTCTTCTTCCCCTCGTGCTGGTGAAGCGCCTGCTCCCATAATGCCGTTTTCTGCATGCAGCCACACCTCGTAATGTGGTGGGATGTATTCAGCTGCAAGGGTTGGGATGCCGATCCCAAGATTGACGATCATCCCATCTTCAATTTCCTGTGCCGCACGTTTGGCTATGCGGTGTCTTAAATCGATGTCTCCCATGCCCATGTCCAGTTCACTCCTTTTGATTGCACGATCTGGTTCACAAATACGCCTGGTGTCACAATTTCCTCTGGATGAAGCCTGCCCACAGGCACAATCTCTTCTACTTCTGCAATGGTCCAGTCTCCTGCCATCGCCACAATCGGGTTGGTATTCCGAGCACTTTTATCAAAAATCAGGTTCCCTGCTTCATCTGCTTTGAGGGCATTCACAATCGCAATATCCGCAGTCAGCGCAGGCTCAAGAATATACTGCTTTCCACCTAGCGGAACCAATTGTTTCTCATCAAGATTGAGGCTATCCATGCCGACATCTGTCACAATGCCCGCTAAACCCATTCCGCCTGCCCGAATCTTTTCCGCTAGGATGCCCTGCGGGTAAAAAAGAACGTCTAGTGTACCCGCCTGCATTTTCTGCCCGGCAATTGGATTAGAGCCAATATGTGAAGCAATGATTTTCTTCACCCTTCCTTCTGTGATCAGCCTGCCAACACCGATTTGCGGGAAGCCTGCATCGTTTCCGATCAATGTCAGGTCTTTGATATTGGCTTCTAGGATGGCATCGATCAATGATGGCGGTGACCCCACACCGCCAAACCCGCCAAACATGATGGTCATCCCGTCCTTAAAATGTGTGATCACTTCATCAAGACTCGCTGTTTTGTTCATCCTCTTTCCTCCCTACATCGCAGATGGGAAAAACCCTCGATTGATGACTTCTTGTTCAACTTGCGTCATTGTCTGCCCGAATAAATGAATGAGTTCATCCATCTCCTGCTGCGCGATGGAAAGCGGCGGTGCGATCATGATTGCTGCACCTCCTACGCCATCCTCTCCAGCGCTTGCTGGGTAAACAAGCAAACCATTCTGTTTGGCCGTCTCCACAACTAAATGTGTCATTTGAGCATGGGCAGGAAATGGTGTTTTCGATAATCGGTCTGCGACAAACTCAATGCCAATGAGCAGTCCCTTTCCTCTCACATCTCCTATAATGGAATGTTTTGATTGCAAATCCTTTAAAGCATTCATTAAATATCGGCCAGACAAATCAGCCCGTTCTGAAAGCTGGTGTTTTTTCATATATCGAATGACAGCCAGTGAGACGGCTGCTGAAAGCGGATTGCCGCTATATGTGTGGCCTGCCATCACAGAGCCCGAACCGCTGAGAATCGGTGCAATCACATGATCCGCTGAGACAGCTGCCGCAATCGGTGAATAGCCGGCACTCATGCCTTTTCCGAGTACCATAATATCTGGTACGACGCCCCAATGTTCCATGGCAAACATTTTCCCAGTTCGTCCAAAGCCTGTCATGACTTCATCTGCAATCATTAAAATATCGTTTTCCTCACAAACTCGCTTCATCGCCTCAAAATATCCATCTGGCGGTACAAGTGCCGCGCCCGCTGCTCCAACAATCGGCTCTGCAATAAAAGCCGCAATCCTCTCTTTTCCTATACGCTGAATGACGGTTTTAAATTCCTGGACATACCATTCGACCTGCTTGCTATCTTCCTTTGGCAGCCATGAACGGTAGCTATATGGCGGAGACAGCACCGGATGCTTTTCGAGCAGTGGTTCAAAGCGCTCTCTCCTTGCAATATGTCCTGACATCGACAGCGCACCAAGTGTGATGCCGTGATAACTCATCCATCTTGAGATGATGTGATTCTTCTCAGCCTTCCCCTGCTCCTGCCAATGCTGAATGGCAATTTTCATGGCGGTCTCTGTTGCCTCTGATCCGCTTCCGACAAAAAAAGACCAGTTCAGGTTCCCTGGGCAGAGCGTACTCAATTCATAGGCAAGTTCTTCTGCTGGTTCATTTGTGAATTGTGATCTGTACGTAAAGCTCACCTTTTCCGCTTGCTCTGTCATGGCATCAATGATGTCTCGTATGCCATGTCCAATACTTGCCGTGACAGCACCAGATGAGCCGTCTAAATATTTTTTCCCGTCCCGATCATATAAATAAATCCCCTCTCCTTTCACAGCCACAGGATAATGCTGATTCAACATTGGTTTGATTAAGTAATCCCGGGTCTCCACTTGTCATTCCTCCCTCTCTCGTCAGCAGCTGCATCTTTCTTTTTTCATGAATCGCAAGAAAATTTTGTATACTTGTTATAAGATTAGCTTAATCAAGAGGGCAGTCATCCTCCATTCGCCATATGCCCGAATTTCACACGCATTTTTTATACATCGTGTATAAGAGTGTTCAAAAGGAGGTCATGAGTCTATGGCGATTCTCGTCAAAGATGCACTCTCGCTCGATATCATGAAGGAAACAAAGCTGCTTGCTGGAGAAAATGGACTGGATCGCCTCATTCAGTGGGTGACCATCGTGGAAATTATCGAAGATACTTCAAGGCTTTCAGAAGGAGAGCTGCTTGTTACAACCGGCTTTGGGCTTGCAGACAATAGGGAAAGGCGCGCCCGGCTTGAAGAACTGATTCAATCTGATCGTCTATCCGCCATTGCCATTTATAAAGGCGTGTACTTAACGGAAATTCCTGCATCACTGATCGAAGCTGCCAAAAACAGCGACATTCCACTCATCGAGATTCCTTCACATGTCAACTTCTCAGACATTACAAAAGCCGTCCTAGAGCAAATCGTCAGCAGCCAGCTTCATCAGCTTAAATATTCTTCAGCCATTCACCAAAGACTGACTCATTTAAATGTCAGCAATAAAAATGTCACACAAATTACAGATGAGCTGGCACATCTCACTTCGGCAAACATCGTTGTGCTTGATGTTTTTTTACATCAAACAGCAGCTCACCTCGAAACAGACGAAGTAACGTATTCTCCTGCATTTGGCTTTCAAACAGATCACGAACCAATTGAAACGACACCTCTTCTCAAGCAGGCTGAGGAGAAAGGGCGGCTCGTCTATGACACGTGCGGTGCGTTTGTGCTGGCTGCGTGCCCCGTCATTGCAATGGGCGATATTTTTGGGTTTATTGTGGCTTTAAAGAAAAAAGAAACGTGGCACCATCTCGACGCAATCGCCATCGAGCATGCCGGAGCCGTGTATGCGATTGAATGGCTGAAGCAAAAAGCCATTCAAGATACAGAAAACCAAATGCAAGGTCATTTGTTAGATGATATTTTGCAGCAGCAATATACAGAAGAAAGCTATGTCATCGAACAAGCAACTAAGCTGCAATATGATATGAGCGATGAGCAGGTGGTCATCTACTTTCAATTTCAGCATCAGCACACACAGCTCGATCACCAAATGATGCAGCGCCTATCTCAATTGCTCACGTCGATATTTGAACGCAGACATATTCCTTTTTTACTTAAGACAAGGCTCGATTCCATTTTTGTTCTTACCCCCGCAGAAAAAAAAGCGTTTCAAGAAGCGGAGTGGTATCGCGCAGCAGAAGAGTGCCGGAGCACTTGGTCTTATTTTTTTCCCGTCCATCCGATCGTGATTGGCATTGGGAGAGCCTATGACCAGATCGGTCTCTTTGCAAAAAGCGCGAAGGAAGCGCAGTATGCAGCAAGGCTTCTTCCGCTTTTAAAGACAGACGAATGCATCATTCATTATCAGAAGCTTGGCTTATACGGGATGCTTCTTGAAATGAATGAAGCGGGGATGAATTTGCATGACTTTTACGTGGAGCTGTTAAGTCCTTTGCTTTATACGAAAAAACAGGGAGCAGACCTGATCCATACACTCGAAGTGTATTTGGCCCACAATGAAAATATTCAAAAATCTGCGGGAGAATTGTTTATTCACAGACATACATTAAGCTACCGGCTGAAACAAATTGAAACGAGAACAGGCTGCAGCCTCAAATCCACGGATGATCGGATGAAGCTGCAGCTCAGTATCATGGCGTACCGCCTATCTGGTCTGCTTGATCAGATGAGAACCATTTCATAATTCATTCGGCGTTTTGACCCATAGATTCATATCTTCAATTTTGTCAAAAATATAGCAGTTGTTTTGGAATCGGCCGGTATATGTATAGCCGAGCTGATAAAACACTTGATTCATTCCATAGGATAGTGCACGTGCAAGAGAATAAAAGACATAAATGTGCATGGATTGAAGTTCCTTTTCGAGTGCTAGAATCAACTGGTGCATGAATCCTAGCTTTCTGTATGCCGGAAGGGTCGCACAATCTGTTAATTCCGCATGACCATAAGGCGCATTGATTTCAGCAGATGCTGCACTCACAATGTGCCCGTCATGTTCAACGGCATAAAAAACCGTCCCTTCCTCCATCACCTTTTGGATGTAATCTGGCTCATTCATTGGCGTAGGATACGTTTCAAAGACGGTATCATAGAGCTTTGCCAACTTGTGAATATCCTGCGTATCCGCTTTCCTCATCACATACTCATCCTGCCACGTGCCTTGATCTTTTTTGAGAGGCTTTTCTTGAATAGACGCAACAATTTCATCTTCCTTCAGCCAATACGGGCTGTTCATTCGACTCTCCGTCAGAAAGAGCGACATGCCGTACGCATCACTTCCAAGAAAATAATGAGAAAACACACCTTCAAGCCGAAAGCCTTTTTCTAAAAAAAGAGGCATATGCTCACGCCTGACTTTCACAATGACCTTAGAAGCCTTACAGTCCGCCGCTTCCTGAAGAACCGACTGAATCACATCCCGCACCCTGCCGCTGTAGTCATCCAAACGGATTCGCTCATTAAATGAATCAATACAGATCGAGGCAGAAAAACGCTCGTTCGCAAGTTCCTTCAATTGCACCATATACTCATCCTCTCTTATAAATCAGCTAATAAAAAAAATCCAAATGGAACATGAAACAATGACGATACCAGAAAAAATCGACATGATCATATACCTAATGGCTGAGCCTTTTTTGGCTTTGTTTTGCTTTCTCGCTTCATACATGATGAGATTTGAGAACAGTATAAATAAAATAAGTAGAACGATGGCAAATAGAATGATTCCTTGAATGACCATGCTGCCTCCTCATAAATTCGTCATCCCATATTACTTCTTCATATTCGAGCATCATCCCTTCTCATGAACAAAAAACACCTTTCCATCTCGTCAGATAGAAAGGTGTTTTGATTAAACGTTTTTCCCCGCAGCCTTCAGCGCACGGGCACCAATGTCACGGCGATAAAATAGACCTGGCTGTATGATTTCTTTAACCGCTTCATACACTCTTGATCTTGCCGCTTCAAATGTGTCGTCAAATGCGGTTACATTCGCTACACGGCCGCCATTCGTGACGAATTGATTGTTTTCTTTTTTTGTTCCTGCGTGGAAGGTCACGACATCAGAGACAGTCGTTTGCAAGGTACCGATTGGTGTGCCTTTTGCATAGTCTTCTGGGTATCCTTCTGATGCAAGAACCACACTGACAGCCGCAGTGTCTTTCCACTGTAAGTCCACATCTTTTCCATCAAGAATATCGAGAAATACTTGAACTAGATCTGATTGTAGACGAGGGAGAACCACTTGCGTTTCAGGGTCGCCAAAGCGTGCATTGAATTCAATCACCTTTGAGCCTTCTGGTGTCAGCATTAAGCCTGCATATAAAATGCCTGTAAATGGACGCCCTTCCTGCACCATTGCGCGAGCTGCCGGTTTGACGACGTCCTCCACCGCTTTCTGAACCACTTCATCTGAAATTTGCGGAACTGGTGAATAAGCGCCCATTCCGCCTGTATTCGGCCCTTTGTCATCTTCAAAGGCCCGCTTGTGATCCTGCGCAATCACCATCGGGTACACCTTTTCTCCGTTGACAAAGGCCATGAGTGAAAATTCTTCGCCTGTTAAAAATTCTTCGATGACGACAGATGCACTGGCATCGCCAAACTTTTCATCCTCTAAGAAATCATGCAGACAATCGACCGCCTCTTCAAGCGTCATAGCCACTGTGACGCCTTTTCCTGCGGCGAGCCCGTCTGCTTTAATGACAATCGGCGCACCCTTTTCTTCCACATATGCCTTCGCTTCTTCAAACGATGTGAAGGTAGCATAAGCGGCTGTTGGGATATCATAATTTTTCATTAAGTCTTTTGCAAATTCCTTTGAGCCTTCAATGACCGCAGCTTTTGCATTCGGTCCAAATACTTTTAGACCTGCTTCTTCAAATGCATCAACGACACCTGCGATTAAAGGAACCTCTGGACCGACAATGGTTAAGCCGATTTCGTTTTCTTTTGCAAAACGAATTAATGCCTCATGATCGCCTTCGTCGATTGGTACAAGCTTCGCAGCATCTGTCATTCCATCATTGCCGGGTGCGACAAATACTTGGCTGACAAGTTCACTTTGATTCACTTTCCATGCGATGGTATGCTCTCTTCCGCCTCTGCCGATAATTAGTACGTTCACTCTGTCATCCCCTTAATGTTTGAAATGTCTAACGCCAGTGAAGACCATGGCGATGCCGTATTCATCTGCCTTTTGAATCGATTCTTCATCACGAATAGATCCGCCTGGCTGAATGATCGCTGTGACGCCTGCCTTTGCAGCAGCTTCCACTGTATCGCCCATTGGGAAGAACGCATCAGAGCCTAGTGCGCTTCCTTTTGCCTTTTCACCTGCTTGCTCAATCGCAATGTTCGCTGAGCCGACACGGTTCATTTGTCCAGCGCCGATCCCTGCTGTCATTTGATCTTTCGCAAGAACAATGGCATTTGATTTCACATGCTTGACCACTTTCCAAGCAAGTTTTAAGTCTTTCCATTCGTCTTCTGTTGGTTCTCTTTTCGTTGGAATAGAGATCGTTGCTTCCTCTAAACCGTACGTATCAATATCCTGAACAAGTAATCCGCCATGGACACTTGTCAGCTGCTTTTCTTTTTTCCCAAGATCCGCTTCTACATCTAATGTTAATAGACGAAGATTCTTTTTCGACGTTAACACGTCAAGTGCTTCTTGGCTGAACGAAGGAGCGATGACAATTTCCAAGAAAATTGTATGCAGCACGTCAGCCGTTTGTTTGTCTACTTCACGGTTAAGAGCCACAATGCCGCCAAAAATAGAAGTTTCGTCTGCCTTGAACGCTCGGTCAAATGCTTCTGCAATCGTTTCTCCTGTACCAACGCCGCACGGGTTCATATGCTTCACAGCAACAGCGGCCGGCTCCGTGAATTCTCGTACAATTTGGAGAGCTGCATCTGCATCTTTAATATTGTTATAGGAAAGCTCTTTTCCATGTAATTGCTTGGCAGTAGCCAACGAACCTTTCGCTGGAAGAGCATTTTCATAGAAAGTCGCGGCTTGGTGCGGGTTTTCTCCATAACGAAGGGATTGTTTTTTCTCAAACGTGACAGTGAACTGTTCTGGCTCTGTTTCGCCGACAAAGTTTGTTAAGTAATCTGAAATCAGAGCATCGTAAGCAGCCGTATGGCGGAATACCTTTGCAGCAAGCTCACGCTTTTTCTCTAGTGACACGCCGCCTTCTTTGATTTGCTGAATGACTGTATCATAATCACGAGGATCGACAATCACTGTGACGTCTTGGTGGTTTTTTGATGCTGCACGAAGCATTCCCGGTCCGCCAATATCAATGTTTTCAATCGCTTCTTCATATGTTACATCTTCTTTTGAGATCGTCTCTTTGAATGGATAGAGATTCACGACAACTAGATCAATCGGCTGAATGCCATGCTTTTCAATCTGTGCCATATGCTCATCGTTTTCTCTCACTGCTAAAAGTCCGCCATGAATGTTCGGGTGAAGTGTTTTGAGTCGTCCGTCCATGATTTCAGGGAATCCAGTGACTTCTGAAATTCCAATGACATCAATGCCGTTCTCTTGAAGAAGCTTGTGTGTACCTCCAGTTGAAATCACTTCAACACCAAGTTCTGTTAATTCTTTCACAAAAGGTACAAGATTCGTTTTATCGGAAACACTGATTAATGCGCGTTTGATCGTCATGCCTTCGTCACCTCATTAAGATAATTCTAAAAGTGATTTGATCACTTTTGGATATAGTGTGTGTTCTAGTTCATGCATTCTTTTTTCAATCGATTCAAGCTCTTCCCCTTGTTCGATGTAAATCGACGCTTGGTCAATGATTGGACCTGTATCCATGCCTTCATCGACAAAATGGACAGTGATGCCTGCCACTTTGACGCCTGCTTGATAGGCTTGGCCAATAGCATCAAGCCCTGGGAAGGCTGGCAGCAAGGACGGATGGATATTAACAATTTTCCCTCTGAATGCTTCAAGTAATGTCGGACCAATCAGTCTCATATACCCAGCAAGGAAAACCCATTCCACTTCATGCAGCCTAAGCTGTTCAATGATCGTTTGTTCAAAAGCGGCTTTATTCGGAAAAGCCTTCGGGGTAAATGCAAAGGAGGGAATGCCCTCTTTCTCAGCACGCTCCAGCACCTTTGCCCCCGGTTTATCACAAATCACAATGGCGGCCTCTGCCTGCCACTGTTCCTTTTTTAATGTATCCATAATGGCTTGAAAATTCGTCCCGCTTCCAGAGGCGAAGATCGCAAACTTCTTCATGAGAGGCTTCCACCGCCGAATGTGACACCTTCTCCTTTTTGAACACGGCCGATGAGAAAAGCTTTCTCTCCGTCTTCTTCAAGTCCTCTGATCACTTCGACAAGGTCATCTTCTTTTACGGCTAAGACAAAACCAATGCCCATATTAAACACATTGAACATTTCTTCAGCCTTTAACTGTCCTTTTTCTTGAATAAAGGAGAAAATTGGCGGTACTGGCCATGAGCCGTTATCAATCTCAACGCCAAGCCCTTCAGGCAGCATACGTGGTAAATTTTCAATAAAGCCGCCGCCTGTCACATGTGCCATACCGTCAACCTTACCGGCTTTCACTTGTTTAAGAACAGGCTTCACATAAATTTTGGTCGGTTCAAGAAGCTCTTCTCCAAGAGGTCTTGTAAAAGGTTCATACGTTTGATGAAGGTCAAGACCAGCGTCTTCAAGCAATACTTTACGAACGAGAGAGTACCCATTGCTATGAATTCCGCTTGAGCTGAGTCCAATCAGCAAGTGCCCCTCTTTGATGCTTTCTCCTGTCACGATTTCATCCTTTTCAACGACACCTACTGAAAAACCAGCAATATCATATTCATCTTCTGTATAAAGACCCGGCATTTCTGCTGTTTCTCCGCCGACAAGCGCTGAACCAGACTGCTCACAGCCGTCAGCCACACCTTTGACAATGGATTCAATTTTCAAAGGATCTGCTTTTCCGACTGCTAAGTAATCTAAGAAAAAGAGCGGTTCTGCCCCTTGTGCAAGCACATCGTTGACACACATTGCCACGGCATCGACACCGATCGTATCGTGTTGATCCATTAAAAAGGCAAGCTTTAATTTCGTTCCGACACCATCTGTTCCTGAAACAAGAACGGGCTTTTTATATGGCAGCTCAGATAAATCAAACATACCGCCAAATCCACCTAGAGCACCCATGACGCCTGCTCTTTTTGTACGTTCTACGTGTGTTTTCATTCGTTTGACGGCTTCGTATCCTGCTTCGATGTCGACACCGGCGTTTTTATATGCTTCTGACATCCCATTCACTCCTTTTAGCTGCTTCTCTTTCATTTATTTCCAGCAGAATGAAAGAGCAGCATATCAAATCATCTTGACTGCTGCTCCTTTATTCGATTATTTCGTCAGTGCTGTTTCCTTCACATGCGGAAGAACAGTATCTTCATAAATTTCCGTCGGGTATTTCCCAGTAAAGCATGCTAAGCATTGACCGCGCTGCGGATCATCATACTTTCTGCCAATCCCGTCCATTAAACCGTCTACAGATAAAAATGCAATGGAGTCTGCACCGATTTCCTGTCTAATTTCTTCCACTGAATGAGAAGAAGCAATCAGCTCTTCATGTGTGGACGTATCAATTCCATAAAAACACGGATGTGCAATTGGCGGTGAACTAATGCGGACATGGACTTCCGTCGCACCCGCTTCTCTTAGCATCGTCACAATGCGGCGGCTTGTTGTTCCGCGTACGATGGAATCATCCACCATCACGACACGCTTTCCTTCGACGACCCCGCGCACAGCAGACAGCTTCATGCGCACGCCCTGCTCACGCAGTGCTTGAGACGGCTGGATAAAGGTTCTGCCGACATAACGGTTTTTAATTAAACCGAGCTCATATGGAATACCTGTTGCTTCGGCATATCCAATCGCTGCAGAAATACTCGAATCTGGTACACCTGTCACAACATCTGCTTCGACATGTGCTTCCTCAGCAAGCTTTTTGCCAAGGTTCTTTCTCGCACTATGCACGTTGATGCCATTGATATTGCTGTCAGGTCTTGAGAAATAAATGTATTCCATGCTGCACATGCTGCGGTTAATATTCATGGAGAAGCGCTCAGATTTGAGGCCTTCATCATTAATGATCAGCATTTCGCCAGGCTCCACATCTCGTAAATACGTGGCGCCGACAACGTCAAATGCACATGTTTCAGAAGCAACGACATAAGCGTCCCCAAGCATACCAAGTGAAAGCGGACGTAAGCCGTTCGGATCAAGTGCCACAATCATTTCAGTTTCCGTCATAATTAAGAAAGCATATGCTCCTTTAAGCATGGACAGGGCATTTTTGATCTGCTCTTTCAATTCAATATAGCCGCTGCGCTTAATTAAATGAGCGAGCACTTCAGTGTCAGAAGATGTCTGAAATATACTCCCCTGGTTCTCTAGTTGCTGCTTTAATTGCGTTGCATTCACTAAGTTCCCATTATGAGCAAGGGCAAGACTGCCGTTGTTTTGCGAGCGGAAGAAAAGGGGCTGCACATTTTCAAAGCCGCCTCCGCCTGCTGTCGCATACCGGACATGTCCGATTGCACCTTTTCCTTTCAAATCCTTTAGCTCACCGTTTTGAAAGACTTCCGTAATCAGTCCAAGGCCTTTATGTGCCGTCAGGTTTTCACCATCTGTTGCAATGATTCCCGCACCTTCTTGTCCTCGGTGCTGAAGACTATGCAATCCGTAATATGTGATTTGCGGGGCTTCTTCGTGTCCCCAAACCCCAAAGACGCCACACTCTTCGTTTAAGCCTCTGATTTCAGCAAGCATGGGATCGCTCCTTTCCATGCGCGTTCAAGTTCGTTGACCGCTGCATGAATCCATTGTTGTCCTTCTTGATTTTTGACGGTGAATACACCATCATTTGTGACCGTTCCAACTTCTTTCGCATCTTTGACAGCCGCAGCAAATGCTTCGCGGTGCTCTGGTTTCACTGTGACAACAAAACGTGACTGCGTTTCACTGAATAATGAAGCTTCGCTGTTTAAACCCAATTGGATTTGAGCGCCAAGACCGTCTGTTCCAAATGTACTTTCAGCAAGTGCGACACCAAGACCGCCTTCAGACACATCGTGTGCTGATTGAACAAGTCCGTTTTGAATCGCAGCAAGAAGGGCTTCCTGACGCGTGAGCTCTACATCCAAATCAATTTCTGGTGCTTTTCCGTAAATACGGCCTTCTGTCATCTTCTGAAGCTCACTGCCTGCGAATTCTTCCTTCGTCTCACCAATCACGAAAATCACATCGCCAGCCTGCTGGAATGACTGCGTCGTAATATGAGCTGTATCTTCGACCAAACCAACCATCCCAATGACTGGTGTTGGGTAAATGGCTGTTCCATTTGATTCGTTATATAAAGAGACGTTACCACCGATAACTGGTGTGCTTAGCTTGCGGCAAGCTTCGCTAATACCGTCAGCAGATTTTTCAATTTGCCAGAAAATTTCTGGTTTCTCTGGGTTACCGAAGTTTAAGTTATCTGTTACTGCAAGCGGACGAGCGCCTGAGCACACAATGTTACGTGCTGCTTCTGCGACTGCGATTTTCCCGCCGACCTCTGGATCAAGGTACAGATAACGTGCGTTACAATCGGTTGTCATCGCAAGGGCTTTTTTCGTTCCACGGATTCTTAAAACGCCCGCATCAGAGCCTGGTGCAACGACTGTATTTGTCCGAACCATGTAGTCATATTGATCATAAACCCATTCTTTACTTGCAATTGTTGGCTGCTGGAGAAGCTGCTTTAACGTGTCGGCTGCATCTGTGATAGCAGGTGCTTCAACTTTTGTTTCTAAAAACTCACGATAGTAGGCAGGCTCACTTGACGGCTTGTGATAAACCGGCGCTTCTTCTGCAAGCGCGTCAACAGGAAGCTCACATACCACTTCACCTTGGTGAAGTAAACGAAGCATTTTATCGTCTGTCACATGACCGACTGATACCGCTTCAAGATCGTATTTTTCAAAAATATCAATGATCTCTTGTTCACGGCCTTTTTCAATGACCAAAAGCATTCTCTCTTGAGATTCAGAAAGCATCATTTCGTATGCTGACATGCCTGTTTCACGCTGCGGGATGAGATCTAGATTCATCTCGATACCAGAACCTGCTTTACTCGCCATTTCCGCACTTGAGCTTGTTAAGCCAGCCGCTCCCATATCCTGAATCCCAACGAGTGCATCGTTTTTGATGACTTCAAGGCACGCTTCAAGCAGCAGTTTTTCCATGAACGGATCACCGACTTGAACAGCTGAGCGTTTTTCTTCTGATTCATCAGAAAATTCCTCAGACGCAAATGTTGCACCGTGAATTCCGTCACGTCCCGTTTTGGCACCAACGTACATGACCGTGTTGCCAACACCTTTGGCCTGCCCTTTTTTAATGTCCTCATGGTTGATTAGTCCAACACACATTGCATTCACGAGCGGATTGCCTTCATAGCTTTGATCGAAATGAACCTCTCCGCCGACTGTTGGAATTCCGATACAGTTTCCATAGCCTGCGATCCCTGCCACTACTTCTTCAAACAAGTACTTCACGCGCGGTGAAGTCAGTTCACCAAAACGAAGAGAGTTTAATACAGCAATCGGACGTGCACCCATGGAGAATACATCACGGATAATTCCGCCGACACCTGTCGCCGCTCCTTGATACGGTTCAATCGCAGATGGATGGTTATGTGATTCGATTTTAAATACAACCGCTTGGTTGTCTCCAATATCAACGATTCCAGCGCCTTCCCCAGGACCTTGAAGGACATGTTCTCCTTTTGTCGGGAATTTGCTTAAAACAGGCTTTGAGTTTTTATAACTGCAATGCTCTGACCACATGACAGAAAAAATACCCGTTTCTGTGTAGTTTGGCAGCCTGCCAATAATGGATTCGATTAAAGCGAATTCTTCATCACTCAATCCCATTTGCTGATACAATTTCTCTTCTTTAATTTGCTTGTGACTTGGTTCAAGCAGTAGTGACATGAGTGTCCCTCCAATTTTTCACGATAGATTGAAACAATTTAAGTCCGTCTGCGCTGCCTAGTAATGAATCAACCGCGCGCTCAGGGTGCGGCATCATGCCGAGTACATTGCCCTCTTCATTCGTTACACCTGCAATTCTATTCACACTGCCGTTAATATCGTCTCCGTAAGTGAAAGCGATTTGGCCACGTTCAATGAGCTTCGCTAGAGTGTCTTCATCACAGTAGAAGTTGCCTTCACCGTGCGCTACAGGAATCGTAATGGATTCGCCTTTTTGATAACCGCTTGTAAATTGTGTTTCGTTGTTTTCTACAATGAGTTCAACTGGTCGGCAGATAAACTTCAAGTCTTTATTTCGTCTCATCGCACCCGGAAGAATGCCTAGCTCCTGAAGAATTTGGAACCCGTTGCAAACACCAAGAACAGGTTTTCCTTCCTCAGCTGCTTTTTTCACCGCCGGCATGATGTTTGAGAAGCGGGCGATCGCACCACATCTTAAGTAATCCCCATAAGAGAAACCGCCTGGTACGAGTACACCGTCAAATCCGTCAAGACTCGTTTCGTCGTGCCATACATATTCAACTTGTTCACCTAGCTCATCTTGAATCGCATGGTACATATCGATATCACAGTTAGAGCCAGGCAAGACGATCACTGCAAACTTCACTGTGCGACAACCTCCTCCACCTCATAGCGGTAATCTTCAATCACCGTGTTGGCAAGTAATTTTTCGCACATTTCTTTGACGACTGTGTCTAAATCACGATCTGATTTTTCAATGACAAGCTCCATGTATTTACCGATACGGACATCCTTTACTTCCTGATAAGACATGCTGTGCAAAGCGTGCTGCACGGCACTTCCTTGTGGATCAAGAACGCTCTCTTTTAAGCTGACAAAAATTTTCACTTTATACATGTTTATGGCCTCCAAGTCTTTTGAAAATTTCTTCGTATGCATTCGTTAAGCCGCCCAGGTTTCGTCTGAACACGTCTTTATCAAGCTTTTCGTTTGTATCTTTGTCCCAAAGCCTGCACGTATCAGGTGAAATCTCATCAGCTAGCAAAATACGATTCTCGTGATCTATTCCGAATTCAAGCTTGAAATCAATTAAATTCACATGACAGTCTGAGAAGATTTGCTTTAATTCTTCATTCACTTGTCTTGTGATCTGTTTCATTTCCTCTACCTGTTCAGGTGTGGCTGCATGTAAAATGCGAATATGATCTTCTGTAATGAGCGGATCGCCGAGTGCATCATCTTTGTAGTAAAACTCAATCAAAGGTGTGTCCAGTTTCGTTCCCTCTGGAATGCCAAGCGTTTTGACATACTGCCCGCCACTACATTTCGTACAACGACTTCAAGCGGAACAATCTGTACCTTTTGAATGAGCTGTTCTGTTTCAGAGAGGCGTTTTACAAAGTGATTGTTGACCCCTTTTTCATGCAGCATTTGAAAGATTAAGCTTGAAATCTCGTTGTTCAGTCTGCCTTTGCCTTCGATTTCAGCTTTCTTTTCGCCGTTAAATGCTGTAGCTGAGTCTTTATATTCAACATATAAAATATGCTCGTCATCGGTCTGATAAATTCTTTTTGCTTTGCCTTCGTAGAGAAGTTCTTGTTTCACAGTCATTCAGGTTGGCCTCCTAATTTGAATGTTGGCAATTTTCAGGATTGGGCGCCTGGCGAGCAGGCGGCCCATTTCTTACGCAAGACCTAGACGTTCGAAAATCATATCGACATTTTTCAAATGATAGTTGTAATCGAAGCAGTCAGCGATTTGTTCAGGTGTTAAACGTGACGTGATTTTTTCTTCTGCTTCTACTAATGAACGGAACGGCACTTGCTTCTCCCACGCTTCCATTGCCTTTGGCTGAACCGTGTCATATGCCTCTTCACGTGCCATGCCTGTATCGATTAAGGCAAGAAGAACGCGCTGTGAGTAAATTAAGCCAAGTGTGCGGTCCATGTTGCGTTTCATGTTCTCAGGGAAAACCGTTAAGTTTTTCACGATGTTTGAGAAACGGTTGAGCATATAGTTCAGTGCAATCGTAGCATCTGGTAAAATGATGCGCTCAGCAGATGAATGAGAAATATCACGCTCATGCCAAAGCGGTACATTTTCATAAGCTGTCAGCATATATCCTCGGATCACACGGGCAATCCCAGTCATATTCTCAGAACCGATTGGGTTACGTTTATGAGGCATCGCTGATGATCCTTTTTGTCCTTTTGCAAAGAACTCTTCTACTTCACGTGTTTCACTCTTTTGAAGACCACGGATTTCAACAGCAAATTTCTCAATGCTCGTTGCCACTAAAGCAAGAGTAGCCATATAATCTGCATGGCGGTCACGCTGCAAGGTTTGGGTTGAAATTGGTGCAGCTTTGATGCCAAGTTTCTCACATACATATTGCTCAACAAACGGGTCGATGTTCGCATATGTGCCAACAGCTCCAGAGATTTTGCCGTATTCAATGCCAGCTTTTGCTTGTTTAAAACGTTCTAGGTTACGCTTCATTTCTTCGTACCAAAGACCAAGCTTCAGGCCAAATGTTGTCGGTTCAGCGTGTACACCGTGTGTACGGCCCATCATGACGGTATATTTGTGCTCTTTTGCTTTTTCTTTTAGTATGTTAACAAATCTCTCAATGTCCTTGAGCAAGATATCATTCGCCTGTTTTAATAGATATGAAAGCGCCGTATCCACTACGTCTGTCGATGTTAATCCGTAATGAACCCACTTTCTTTCTTCTCCTAGAGATTCAGATACAGCACGCGTAAAGGCAACCACGTCGTGGCGCGTGTCTTGTTCAATCTCCAGAATACGTCCAATATCAAAGCTTGCATTCTTGCGCATTGTCACAACGTCTTCTTTCGGAATGACACCAAGCTCTGCCCAAGCTTCACAAGCGAGAATTTCTACTTCAAGCCATGCATTAAATTTGTTTTCCTCTGTCCAGATTGCTGACATTTCTGGTCGTGCGTAACGTTCGATCATTTCCCGTTTCCTCCATCTCTTTCAGTCCATATCTTTGTGATGTTTGTCATCCATTCATCATCGAGCTTTTTCATAAACGTCATATGCCCCATTTTGCGGCCGGCTTTTACTTCATGCTTTCCATATAGATAAAGCTTCGCTTCTTTGAGAAGCTCAGGATGCTCTTTTGGAATGTCCACTTCATCGCCTAATAAATTCACCATCATTCCCTCTGATAAAAGGGCTGTACCGCCAAGCGGCAGACCACATATAGCACGGACGTGCTGTTCAAACTGACTTGTCTCACATAAATCGAGCGTATAATGACCAGAATTATGCGGGCGTGGTGCCAGTTCATTGACGAGCAGCTTTCCGTCATTTGTCAGGAACAGTTCTACAGCAAGAGTACCAACCAGCCCCAGCTTTTCAGCCAGTGTTGTTGCAAGTTCTTTCGCCTTCTCCTGAATGCGGTCCTCTACCCTTGCAGGTACAATGCTTTGGAACAAAATATTATGCTTATGAATGTTCTCAGCGACTGGGAATACTGCGATCTCTCCATGAACAGAACGAGTGACGATCACCGAAAGCTCCATTTGGAATGGAACCCAGCTTTCTAAAATACATGTTCCATGTGCGAGAAGTGCAGCTGCTTCCGGAAGCTGTCCTTTTTCTTTGATGACGTACTGTCCTTTTCCATCGTAGCCGCCTCTGCATGTTTTCAGCACGGCTGGCAAACCGAGCGCGTCCACGGCATCTTCCAGCTCTTTTTCATCATGAATGATGCGGTAAGGTGCTACTTCACAGCCTGCGTCTACAATCCCTTTTTTCTCAGTCTCACGATTTTGAGTTAAAAGGAGAAGGTCGCTTCCTTGTGGTAAATAGGCTTCTTCCTTCAGCTGATTCAGTGCATCATAATCAATATTTTCAAACTCATAAGTCACCACATCGCTGATTTCTGCCAGCTTTCGAATCGCTTCAAGGTCACTATATGCGGCTGTGATTTCTGTATCGGCAACCTGTCCGCAAGGAGATTGTGTGACCGGGTCTAGAACTGCTGCCCGGTACCCCATTTGCTTTGCGCTGACAGCCATATATCTGCCAAGCTGTCCGCCGCCAATGATACCGATGGTTGCGTTTGGAAAAATGGTCTGCTTAGCCAAGCTGATCACTGCTTTCTAGTACAGTTTGTTTTGTCTGCTCTCTTCTTTCTTCAAGGCGAGCTGCGACCTTTTCATCAAATGCTGAAATCATTTGTGCGGCAAGAAGGCCTGCATTTGTTGCACCGGCTTTGCCAATTGCTACTGTAGCAACTGGGACACCGCCTGGCATTTGAACGATGGATAATAAGGAATCCAGCCCGTTTAGTGCTTTTGATTGTACAGGCACACCAATGACCGGCAGTGTCGTTTTTGCTGCGACCATCCCCGGTAAATGTGCTGCGCCTCCAGCACCGGCAATGATGACCTTTAGTCCTTTACCTCTTGCTTCAGTCGCATATTCAAACATCAAGTCAGGTGTCCGGTGTGCGGATACTACCTGTTTTTCATACGGAATGTTTAATTCCTCTAAGATGTCGCACGCATTTTTCATTGTTTCCCAATCAGATGTACTTCCCATGATGACACCTACAAGCGGCTTCATTTTGTCCCCACCTTTAAGCTGATATTCGATTTTGTATCGTTTGACACGCTTCCCAAACCTAAGCAGCTTGTCAAACGCCGAACAAAAAGGCCCGATTTGCATTGCATTGTTAGGAAGCAACACAAACCGGGCCATGGTAAGCGCTGTTCGCTTTTGAATTGCCATGTCAGTTTTGTTCACTATCCTGCATAGTCCAGTCATTTACGGTAACTGGGTAGAAACTTATGGGCCATATTCCCAAGATTATATGAGGCTCGTGTTTTGATTTCATGTTTATCTTAACAACGGATGTTCATGATGTCAACGGATTTATCGAACAATCTATGAAGTCGTCGTTTTAATGTTCGGATTTAGACTATTTTTCCTTCAAATACGATTTTTTTCCCAATAGGAATGATCTGAATCGACCCATTTTCCTTCTTTTCTTGAAAAATTGGCTCCTCCATTCGTCTGACAGGCGAGTAGCCTTCCGCTGCCATCTGGGACAACACTTGATCAATCGTCATGTTGTCTTCCACATAGAATTTTTTCTTCTTTGGTTTTGCGGTCATTCTTTAATTCTCCTTTTCTTCACAGCCTTCACCCAGAAGCCGCCGTGAATCGATTTGGGCTCATATGAAATGATAAACGCCTTTGAATCCAGCGTCTTAATCGTTTCATATAATTGCAGTTCATATTTTCTCGGTGTTAAAATTTGCAATGCTGTCCGGTCTCCTTCAAGACCGCCTGCTACCCAGCTGGTGACACCATATCCTTTTTCTCTCAATTGTCTTGGGAGATCGACATCCAATTCTTTTGTGATCACGTTAACAGTTGTGTAGCCAAGTGCCAGCTTCTCTTCAATTTTCATCCCGACAATGATCCCCATTCCATAACCTAGGGCATACGCAATGACATTTTGTATTTGATCTAAGTTATCTAGAACGATACTTAACCCAATGACATAAATGAGCATTTCGATCGTACCCGCAAAAGCAGCTGCGTACCGTCTGCCTTTCATTGTTAAAATTAAACGCATGGTGGAAAAAGAAACATAGACAATATTAATCACTAAAATGATTAAAACCATGGTGAACGCATTGGATAAAAGTTGTTGAAGCACGATTCGAACCCCCTGCACTAAAAAATCAAATAAAGCACCCCATATTCTACTAGAGAACATACCTTGATACAATCAAATTTACGCGATCAAAACACATATATCTTTCGACAACAAGGGTGGTGTTTGTTACCAAGAGTTTACCCGTTTTTTTCTCTTCTCAACATGAAAACCCCCTTTTTCAAAAAAGGAGGTTTTCATGTGTGTTTTATCCGAATCGAACAGGAACAAGTGATGGAATCAAATACTCCCCGACTATGCCCCAGAGCAGCGCAATGATGACAAGCTCAACCAATAAAAAGACCCAGCCCGCATACATCAAATCTCCACGTTCGGCATCATGCTCCGATTGAATCGAGCGAAAGAGCACGACCGCAATCAACTGAAGGCCGACAAATATCATCACGGATAATATGACGGTCACATATGGAATATTCAGCATGGCAAATACAAGCCAAAGGATGGATAAAACCAACACCGGCACAAGCGCAGCACCAAACTTCATGATCACTTCTTTCAGTGATATGTTTCCTTTTAGCATGTATTTTCCGAGCAGCCAGACAGTGAGCATCATCAATGTCAACACAATGAGTGTAAAGACTGCAACCCTCAAAAAGGCGTCACCAAAAGAATAATGAATGCCAAAGCCTAATAAACGGGTTTTTGACGCCTTTAATTGAACATAGTTGCCTAAAGCAAAAAACACACTGAATAACACAATCGAGATCCAGGCGTACTTCATACGCAATGTTTCCGCTTGATTGATGGCCTTGCTCGGTGATTTTAACATCGCCAGTCCATATGAACCATAACGCTTAAACGCGCCTCCTGCACCTTGCAGCATACGCTGGATGGTTGAACGCTCATCATCCGCTGATTTTGAGATTCTTCCACGTTTTGCAGCGCTGCGGCTGAGGCGGGATTGCCTTGTTTCTTGATCTATTGATGACTCTTCATTTTTCTTTTCAGATGTCCCCTGATCTTGATCTTTCTCTAACATCTCATATCAACTCCTATCCAATCCTTACAGGTTCAAGTGAATGAACTGTTCGGATGACTCCTCTTAAAGTAGCGGAGTCTCTCTATTCAGTCAAGATTCCTTGACGTTCATACGAATAGACGGATAAAAGGCAGCAGAGGTTTTAAATAAGACAAAACAAAAAAGCTGACGGCCTCCATCAGCTTTTTACCATGTTGAAATCCGTCAAGAACGATAGTGACTCCGCTTTCCTTGCTGAACCCGGATATTCTCCTGATGAGCGGGGAACCGAGTCTTTTTGGTCGAATCGACCTGTGTAATATGTCCATTATGAATGGTGATGACCACTGATCCATAGTCGATCCCTTTTAAGGCAGATAAAATATAATTCAGCTTTTGTTCATCCATCGCTC
>NZ_LKCP01000073.1:0-67219 GCF_001518755.1 Bacillus sp. AM 13(2015)
TTTTGATCATTTTAACGCTTCCAGTGACCGTCCTTTCTCTAGGATTGTTCTTATTTGTCATCAATGCCATTACACTCATGATGACATCAAGCTTTATGGGAGATAGCTTTAACATTGATGGATTCGGAACGGCCATTTGGATGGCTGTCATTTTGTCCATTTTCCATCTGTTGATACAAAAAGGAATCGTAGAGCCGTTAGCGAAAAAAAGCTAACGGTTTTTTTGTGCAAATTTGTATCGTTTCTCCGTTCCATCTGACATAAAAACCACCTTCAGGAGACACAATATCCGAAGGGAGGCGGTGCAAGATGGTGAACGTGAGCAGACAAATCATGCTTTTATGTTTTTTTATCATTCTTTTTTGTTTCAGTCAGCCTGCTTCAGCAAGGCCTTTTCTTCAAACAGAAGTGAATGTACCGGACAAGCCTTTTTCGCCTTTTATCTTTGATCAATTTCATGTGGATGTCCGCCCGGTTCAAGGAAAAAGCCATGACCTTCAGTTTCGTGCGTCCATTAGTGACCAAGAACAGATTTTGTCTGCGAACTTGTATTATAAACAAAGTGATGAACTGGGGTATCGCTTGATTCCAATGGAACGGCTGCCCGGAATGAAGCCAGAATTTACAGCGAAAATTCCGCCAGATCAATTATGGAATCCAACCGTTCATTACTATACTGAGTTCCTTACGCAAAAATCAGTGATCAAAACAGCAGAGAAATCGGTTCATATAAATGGATTTGAAGAGGATCTTTCGCATATCCCGGACTTATTCATCACAGAAATTGTCGTTAATTCAAAAAACCGAAAAGGCAAAGATGCTTTTGAGTTTATCGAAGTATATAACACGACACATGCGCCTATCTCACTTAAACATTATCAGATCCGCTACCGCAATCCCGCGCAGGGCATCGAATTGGATGATGTATATTCCTTTCATAAAAATCCAATCACCATTTCACCTGGAAAACCTTATGTTTTTTGGCTGAGAAAAAAAGGGCAGGAGCATTTAACTGTAGCGGACTTTAATGCCATGTACAAAAGCCAATTAAAAGAGGGCGAGCATCTAACCATTATCGAGAGCAAAGGGCTGTCCAACTCTAAATCTCGTCTTGTTTCGATCACAACAAATATAGGTGAAGAGATTTCTTCTGCCGCATTTCGTTTGAAGCCATCATGGTTTAGCGAGCATAAATCCTTGCTGTTTAAGTATCCAATGGATGGTACGACGCAGACGAAGCTGATTTCGAAAATTGAGGAAGAGCCCACTCCAGGTAAAGTGCTAAAAGCACAAATTCCATCTGAGAAAAAGGAAATTTCTCAAGATATCCATAAACCTGTGATTGAAGATATGACGATAAGGAAACCGGTGAAACCAACTGAAAGCGTAGAGATTAAAGCAGATGTCCAGGATGATCAGGCCGTGAAAACCGTCAAGCTGCGTTATCGAACGAATCGAAAAGAAGCGTTCAAGGAAATACTGCTGCAAAAAGACCAAAATGACCGGTTATTTCATCATATTATTTATTCACCTGAGTTGATTGGGAAGGAACAATTGGAATATCAGCTTGAAGCGTCAGATGGCGAAAATGAAGCCAAAACGTTGAAAAAAACGGTTGATGTGGAGCAGGTTAGCAAAGCCCACGGTCTCCGATTCAATGTAGAAGAGGGAGATACGGTTTCAGGGTTATTTTCATTAAAGGCAACGTCTGATCAGAAAAAAAGCATCGAATTACGGATTGATGGAAAACGGAATCAGCAAGTATCCGCTGCCCTTGAAGCAGATCCATATATCGCATTTGATGTCAAAGGAACAAATTTATATTTTAAAAATGGTGTATCTATAGGTAAGCGTTTACTTTCTGTTTTTGATGATTCGACAAAAGTGTATCGTACCTATACAATGCCAATACCAGAAGAAGAGATAAAAAAGGCAGGTCTCCAAACGATCTCATTCCACGCTGGCACAAAGTCTTCTCCGATAGACAGGCTCCCTGGAGAGAATCATGATGATTTTGAATTGAAAAACGTCAGGATGATCTTATCGAATGGAACACAAATTCATCCAATCAATGCGAAGCCGCAAAAAGAATGGAGAATGGGAGACAGCGGGAACGCAAAAAAGGTTAGAACGTTTCAATTTGAGATTCCAAAAGAGGCTTATGTCTCAACCTATATAAAGTGGGATACAAAAAGGCTGAAAGAAGGGCCGCACCTAATTGAGGCCAAAACCTCAGACGAGCACGCTTCAGTACGTGTGAAAGTTGATAACACTGGGCCGAGAATTAAGACCAACGTACAAGCAAAGGATCAATATAAAGGCGCCTTTACATTAAAAGCAAAAGTAACGGATCGCTGGAGTGACATAGAGGAGCTGAAGGCATATGTAGATGGCAAACCAGTTTCTTTGCCATACCAGACGTCCTCTAGTGAATTAAAGCCTGGGAAGCACACGTTTACGATCAAAGCAAAAGACGCTGCTGGGAACATGTCGACGTTGAAAAAAGAGTTCAAGACTGTACATGAGCATCCAGAAACACCAGAACGGGTGGCAGATAAGACGAAAATGAAATCATCAAAGCAAACTGTGCTAACCAAGGATCCAACCAATGATAAGTTAGATTACTCTTTTTATCGTGCCTATCAATATACATCGCTGCATCCTTCAATGAAGATTTTTAAGTATGCAGCAGAGACAGAGCCGCCAAAGAGTTTTCTCCAAAAAGGAGAAATGATTTTTTCTGATCAAGAAAGGAACCGCATTGCATTTGTTGATGGGAAGGCAGTTGAAACGAAGGATTTACAGCGTTTTCCTTATCATCGTTTTCAAATTAAGGTTCATCATGATGTGCGCGAAAAGGATGTCGTCGAAGCTGTATGGAAAGGGAGTTCATTGTCGGGGAGAAAGGTGACAATGTACGCATGGAATCACCAGCAGGAAAAGTGGGATAAAATCACTCATCACTTTGCCAAGGATCAAAAGGAATTTTACCTAAAAGGGCTGCTATCAGTGAGACAGTACATGAAGAATCAAACGTTTGATTTGCTAGTACAGGATGAAATCAGCAAATCACAAAAGCCATATAAGATGGTGTGGATGTCTGACACTCAATATTATGCAAAGAGCTATCCTCATATCTTTAAACAAATGGTCGAATGGATCAGAGATCAGAGGGAGAAATTAAACATTCAATATGTGTTCCATACAGGCGATATTGTGGATGATTCAAAGGATAAGCAATGGCACCGTGCTGATACATTTATGCGTGTATTAGATGAGAATCACATTCCCTATGGTGTTTTAGCAGGAAATCATGATGTTAGACACAAGGACGGTTTATATGCGGAATACGGGAAATATTTCGGGGAAAAACGCTTTGCTGATAAGCCTTACTATGGTGAATCCTATCGAAACAATAAAGGTCATTATGATCTCATCTCTGCCGGCGGCAATGATTATATGATGGTGTACATGGGCTGGGGGATTAAGCAAGATGAAATTGATTGGTTAAACCGCGTGATTTCTGAGCATCCAGATCGTATTGTCATTTTAAATTTCCATGAGTATTTGTTAGTGAGCGGCAACCGAAGCCCGATTGGCGAGCTCATCTTTCACCAAGTGGTGAAACGCCATCCTAATATTGTGGCAGTATTTAGCGGCCACTACCATGGAGCCAGCAGGAAAGTAGATGAGCTTGATGATGACCATGATGGAAAAGCAGACAGGAAAGTATATCAAATACTCGCCGATTACCAGTCAGGACCTGAAGGTGGGCAAGGGTTTATGAGGGTCATAACAGCGGATCAAGAAAAAAATCAGCTTCATTTTACAACATATTCACCTTACTTGAATAAAGAGCATTTTTACGATCCTAAAACGTATGGAGATCAAGATGAATTTTCAATCGATGTGGATTTGACACCGAAAATGAAATCTGTCAAAACCAATTATTTTGAACTCAATGTGTATACGAATGTTCTTCTAGGAGAAGCGCGCGGCGTAAAAAGCGGCAAAAAAGCGAGCTTTGAGTGGAAGGGCTTAAAGCCAAATGAAGATTATTATTGGTACACTGTAGCAAAAGATCGTTTCCAAGGAAAAGCCATTTCACCAATATGGAAAATTCATACAAAAAATGATGATGAAACAAAATTTCTTAGGAAATAAAAAACAGTGCTCCGTGTCAGGGGCACTGTTTATCTTTCCATTGTATGAATGAGCTTGTAACGATCCCCTCTATAAACGGAAACAACATACTCAAATGGAACGTCTTGTTGAAAAAAAGTCGTTCTTGTTATGGAAAGCACAGGATCGCCTGTTGAAATAGACAGCAAGTATGCTTCTTCCTTTGAGGCAACATTGGCTTCAAGCTCCTGTTTGGCATGAGCAATGACATGACCAGTGTGAGTTTCTATATATTCATATAAAGAGCCAGTTAAATGTTCCTTTGTTAAATCTCCTGCAAATCTTTCAGGTATATAGCTCGTTTCAATCGCCATCGGTTCATCATTTGCAAGGCGTATCCGTTTTAGTTCAAAAACATCATCACTAGTTGACAGTTGTAAGGCTGGCAGCAAGTGCTCTGGACATACGGTTTTTTTGAAGTCAATCAGCTGGCTTGATGCTTTGAGCCCTCGCTGCTGCATATCCTCTGAAAAGCTTGTTAAGCCTTGAAGCGGCTGTTCAAATTTTTTTCGGCTAACAAAAGTGCCTTTACCTTTTTGTCGATACAAATATCCTTCGTTCACAAGATTCGATAAGGCTTGTCTGACAGTCATTCGACTAATACCAAAGCGTTCGGCATATTCTCTTTCAGAAGGAATGAGTGTATCAGGTGCTAATGTTCCATCCTCAATCTGCTTTTTCAAGTTCTCCATAATCTGATGGTACATCGGAATAGGTGACTGCTTATCAATAAACATGTGAAAATCCTCTCGTTTTTAGCGTAGTGATCCAGCTTCTCGATCAATCAAAACTGTTACATCTTCATGGAGTTTCAGTGCAGATGCTGGGAAGTCTGGATGAATCTCTGCCTGTTCTAAATATTGTATCACTTTCGCTTTTGATTTTCCCGAAGCAAGAAGGAGAATCTTTTTACTTGAAAGAATGCTCGCAATTCCCATTGTGATCGCATGAGTAGGTACCTCATCAATAGAAGAAAAGTATCTTGCGTTAGCCTGTCTCGTGTTCTCATCTAATTGCACGACATGAGTCTTTGAGTTGAAAGGGGTACCAGGTTCGTTAAAACCGATATGTCCATTTTGACCGATTCCAAGGAGCTGAAGATCGATGCCGCCTACATCCTCAATAAGCTGGTCATATCTTAAGCATTCCTTTTCTAAGTGAGCTGCATTGCCATTTGGAAGAAAATACTGACCCTGAGGTAGATCAATATGGTCAAATAAATGACGTTTCATGTAGGTCATATAACTATTTTCGTGTTCTGGATCAAGCCCTGCATATTCATCTAAATTGATTGTTTTTGTTTGCTTGAAAGACAATTGATGTGCTTGATGAAGTTGAATTAACTCTTTGTAAGTATCAATAGGTGTACCGCCCGTTGCTAGGCCGAGTACGGCATCGGGTTTAGCAGCTATTGCATGTGCAATAATGGCGGCTGCTTCTTTTCCTAATTGTTCCTTGCTTTCAAATTCGATGATGTTCATTAGTGGTTGGCCTCCTTTTTTTCAAAGACGATTTGTCCACGGCAGATCGTCATCATCAGTTCACCAGATTCATCCCAAATCACCAAATCTGCTAGTTTTCCAACTTCGATGGAACCGAGCTGTTGATCAAGTCCCAGCTGAACGGCTGCATTGGTTGAGGTCATCTTCGCAATCTCTGTCCACTCACAATTTGTGAGCTGTTTCATCCGTTTGACGCCATCTTTCATTCGCAAAATCGATCCTGCAAGTGTACCATCTTCCAGCAATGCCTTTTCGCCGCTGACTGTGACTGTCTGACCGCCAAATTCGTACGTTCCATTACCGAGCCCTTTTGCACGCATCGAGTCTGTGATCATGATTAAACGATCACTTCCTTTTGCCAAATACGCAAGCTTGATGGAAAGAGGATGGGAGTGAATCCCATCAGTGATCAGCTCGGTATAAAGGTTCTCATTCGTAAGAGCAGCACCTACAGCGTTCGGTTCACGATGCTGAAACGAACTTATTGCGTTATAAAGATGCGTTACATGGCGTGCACCATGCTTAGCTGCTAAATTAATCATGTCATGATGGGCATTCGTATGTCCAATAGAAGGGATCATGTTCTTTTCCTGTAACAGGGACAGAAAAGCAAAATCTGTGTCTTCCTCAGGCGCAAACGTGACAATTCGAATTAGCTGTTCAGATGCATCCAGCCATTTTTTAAAAAGCGGAATATCGGGCTGTTTAATCCATTGAACTGGCTGTGCCCCTGCCTTATCTTTAGAAATAAATGGACCTTCTAGGTGGATTCCTAGACATTGCGCCTGACTTCCTGCTTGTTCTTCATTACTTTGTTTCCACTGAGCGACATTTTTAAGTGCCTGCTCAATCTCATGATGGTTTTGTGTAATGGTTGTCGCTAAAAAACTTGTCGTTCCTTCTGATGGAAGGTTGTCAGCGAGTGTATTCATCGCTTCTGCTGTCGCATCCATCATGTCTGCACCATATCCGCCATGAATGTGAATATCAATCATTCCAGGGAGTAAATAAAAGTTTCCCGGGAATATATACTTTTTCATAATTTCCTGTCGGTGGTGATGTTGAAATATAGTCAATCTTGCCATCGCGTAAACCGACAAAACCGTTTTCAATGATCTTTGTCTTTGTCACAATATGAATATTGGAGAGCAATAAAGAACCGCTCATGTTTGAGCCCCCTTATTCGTTATCTTTCATTTAAGTTTACTCTTTTTAAGTATAGTTGTCTATACCAGTTAGGGCGGTGAAACAGGAACAGGATAAAATACTGTTTTGGGTTCATCATTGAAAGTGATAAAATAGAGCTGTATTTCTGAATCGCCTGTGATAAAAGGAGGAAGAAGCGTGCCGAAAGTTCGTACGAAGGACATAATGGAACAATTTCATCTTGAACTGGTAAGTGGGGAAGAAGGGATTAATCGTCCCATTACAATCAGTGATCTTTCCAGACCAGGTATTGAAATGGCTGGTTATTTTACATATTACCCAAAAGAAAGAGTTCAACTTTTAGGGAAAACAGAGCTTTCTTTTTTTGAACAGCTCCCAGAACGCGAACGAAAGCAGAGAATGATGTCTCTTTGTACAGATATTACCCCTGCCATTATTTTGTCTCGAGATCGTGATGTGCCGAAGGAATTAATCGAAGCATCAAATGAAAATGGCGTGCCCGTTTTACGATCTAGCCTAAAAACGACAAGACTTTCGAGTCGATTGACCAACTTTTTAGAAAGTAAGCTGGCACCAACGACTGCCATTCATGGTGTGCTCGTCGATGTATATGGTGTAGGTGTATTATTAATTGGGAAAAGCGGAGTAGGAAAAAGTGAAACAGCCTTAGAATTAGTGAAGAGGGGACATCGCCTCGTTGCAGACGATTGCGTGGAAATCCGCCAAGAGGATCAGGATACGTTAGTCGGAAGTGCACCAGAGCTGATTGAACATCTTTTAGAAATCCGCGGGTTAGGCATTATTAATGTGATGACCTTATTTGGAGCAGGCGCTGTCAGAAGTTATAAGAGAATTACGATTGTGATGAATCTGGAGCTTTGGGAACAAGGCAAACAGTATGATCGTTTAGGACTTGAAGAAGAGAAAATGAGAATTATTGATACAGATGTGCCGAAGCTGACGATCCCTGTGCGGCCAGGTCGAAACTTAGCGGTTATCATTGAAGTGGCTGCGATGAACTTCAGGCTGAAACGTATGGGGCATAATGCAGCAGAACAATTTACAAGTAAACTTGCCGATGTCATTGAAGACAATGGCCAAGATGAATAGGAGTTGACTATATGAACGAAGCAATTCAGCCAATTGATCCGATTGCTTTTCAGCTCGGACCTATTTCGGTTCATTGGTATGGTGTGATTATTGGGGTCGGAGCCTTGCTCGGACTCTGGCTCGCACTGAGAGAATGTGAAAAAAGAGGAATCGATAAAGATCTGTTTATTGACTTAATCTTATTTGCCATTCCAATCGCGATTATTTGTGCCCGAATTTATTATGTATCCTTCGAATGGGATTACTATCAGCAGCACCCAAACGAAATCATTAAAATCTGGAATGGTGGAATTGCAATTCACGGCGGGCTGATTGGTGCTGTGCTGACAGCCATCGTTTTTACAAAAGTGAGAAAGGTATCGTTTTGGAAAATAGCTGATGTCGCAGCACCTAGTATTTTACTAGGGCAGGCAATTGGACGCTGGGGGAACTTCATTAACCAAGAAGCGCATGGTGAGGCGGTTTCAAGAGCCTTTTTAGAAAATTTGCATCTGCCTGAGTTTATCATTAATCAAATGTATATTGATGGTACCTATTATCACCCGACGTTCTTATACGAATCATTATGGAATCTTGCCGGTGTTGTCATATTGATTTTATTACGGAGAACTTCGCTGCGCAGAGGCGAAATCTTCTTGTCTTATTTAATTTGGTATTCAATCGGCCGTTTCTTAATTGAAGGGATGAGAACAGACAGCTTAATGCTGACAGAACATCTTCGAATCGCACAGATGATTTCGATTGCGATATTCGCAGTGGCTGTTCTACTGATTTTCTTTAGAAGAATGAAAGGATACGCATCAATTCCGTATAAAGAGAACAATTCATCGAATTAAGCAGGGGGGATGAGAAGAGATGAGAGAGACATGGAAAAACGGCTTGAAAGCAGGGCTATCGACAACTTGGACTCTTGGCAAAGTTATCTTTCCAGTAACTATTCTCGTCAGTATCTTGCAGCATACGCCTGTCATGGATTGGATCATCCGATTCATTCAGCCATTTATGGGGCTGTTTGGTCTTTCGGGGGAAGCAGCGATTCCGCTTGTATTAGGAAACATGCTGAATTTGTATGCGGGAATTGCAGCCATTTTGACATTAGAGCTTCCTGTGAAGGAAGTGTTTATTTTGGCAGTGATGCTGTCCTTTTGCCATAACCTGATCATCGAATCGACAGTGGCGGCAAAGGTTGGACTGAGAGTATCTGTGATTTTGCTGGTTAGAATCAGTCTTGCTGTTATTTCTGCTATTGTCATTCATCTCGTTTGGCAGGGAGGCGAGGAGCCGGCGCAATATGGACTTTTGAGTGCAGCTCAGGCGGCTGATGTGCCTTCCAGCTGGTACATGATCGTTCTGCTTGCTATACAAAAAGCAGTACTCGGTGTGCTGCAGCTTGCCTGTATCGTTATCCCGCTCATGATCATCATTCAATTCATGAGAGATTTAGGCTGGCTTCATACACTGTCTAAGTGGCTGTCACCTTTTACTAGAATGCTTGGGATGAAAGAAAATACGTCTATGACAATGGTGGCTGGATTAACGATTGGTCTGGCGTATGGAGCCGGCGTGATGATGAAGGCAGTGGAAGAGGACGGTGTGAGTAAAAAGGACTTAACCCTAGCTTTTATTTTCCTCGTTGCCTGCCATGCGGTGGTCGAAGATACGCTGGTTTTTATTCCACTTGGTATTCCAGTATGGCCGCTTCTTGTGATCCGCCTGATTTCTGCAATTTTATTGACAGCTGCCATTAGCTATATTTGGCGGAAGCGGGAACATGCAGCTGTTAGAAAGGAAGCCATATGAACGAATCGACGATCAACACAGTGCTATTTGATTTAGATGGCACATTAATCAATACAAATGAATTAATTATTGCTTCATTTCAGCATACGCTGGATCATTATTACCCTGGTCAGTACAGCCGTGAGGATATTCTTCATTTCATTGGTCCGTCCTTGTTTGATACATTCTCTGCGATGGATCCTGAGTTGACGGATGACATGATTCAGATGTACCGCACGTTTAATCATGAGCAGCATGATCTGCTTGTGACTGAATATGAGACCGTTTTAGACACATTGAAAGTCCTGCAGGATCGAGGATTTAAGCTCGGTATTGTCACAACGAAGATACGGGATACGGTTTTAATGGGATTGAAGCTGACCGGTTTAGAGCCGTTCTTTGAGGTCATTGTGACGCTCGATGATGTACAAAATGAGAAGCCGCATCCGGAGCCTGTTCAGCTGGCATTATCAAAGCTTGGCAGTGATCCGCATGAAGCGGTGATGGTCGGTGATAATTATCATGACATTTTGTCTGGTCAAGCGGCAGGGACAAAAACGGCAGGTGTGGCTTGGTCTATTAAAGGAGAAGAGGCCCTTTTAAAGCATCGCCCTGACTTCATGCTGAAGAAAATGAGTGATCTCCTGGCGATTGTTGGAGCTGATTAAGTTGAGAAAAACAGATCGATATCCTGTAAAAGGGGTCAATTCACTGCGGCAAGTCTATCGGACAGTTCCCTTTTTCAAAGTGGTGAAAAATTTCATTTTTATTCAAATGGCAAGGTACACGCCGTTTATGGGAATGAAAAATTGGATATACCGAACTTTTCTTCGTATGAAGGTCGGCGAGGATACGGCGTTTGCCTTAATGGTGATGGTTGATCTGATGTTTCCTGAGAAAATCACCGTCGGTCGAAATAGTGTAATCGGTTATAACACGACCATCTTATCCCATGAGTATTTGATTAAAGAATACAGACTTGGGGAAGTCTATATTGGTGATGAAGTCTTAATTGGAGCTAATTCCACTATTTTACCTGGTGTGACCATTGGGGATGGAGCAATCGTATCGGCTGGCACACTTGTTCATAAGGATGTGCCAGCAGGCTCATTTGTTGGAGGAAATCCAATGCGTATGATTTATACGAAGGAAGAGATGGAAGCACGTCAATCTAAGTCTGCTGAGTAGCTCGGCAGACTTTTTTGTTGACAATGTGACATGGTGTAACTATAATGATTACAACAGAGGTGAGAAAACATGAAAATCAGCAGCAGATTTACTGTCGCTGTCCATATTCTGGCCTTGCTATCACTTGAAAAAGGATCTTTACAGACATCGGAGGATATCGCAGGAAGTGTGAATACAAACCCAGTGGTCATCCGCCGCATTATGAGTAAATTAAAAAAAGCAGGCCTAATCTCAACGAGTCTTGGCAAAGGTGGTTCGCAGCTGAACCGCAGTGAAGAGGACATCACATTGCTCGATGTGTATAAAGCGGTTGAAGTCGTAGATGAGGGTGAATTGTTTCAAATTCATGAAAGCCCAAATCCTGACTGTCCGATCGGTGCAAATATTCAAGCGGTGCTTGAATTAATTTTATGCCGCGCTCAAAGTGCGATGGAGCAAGTACTTGCTGAGATCAAATTAAGTGAACTAACGCATGTGCTAATCAAAAAAATTGGATGATCAATTCAATTTTTTTTACCTCTGTTGTAACCATATTGGTTACACCTTTCTTTATCAACATAAAACCATATTGCAGGAGGAGTTAACATGAAAATTGGAATTATTGGCGCAACAGGAAAAGCAGGACAAGAAATTGTGAAAGAGGCTCAATCAAGAGGACATGAAGTAACGGCAATCGTCCGCGATGCACAAAAAGTGACTGATTCATCACTAGCTGTTCTTGAGAAGGATGTGTTTCACTTGCAAGCAGATGACATCAAAGGATTTGATGTGATTGTGAATGCATTTGGCGCACCTCCTGGACAGGAGCATCTTCACGTAGAAGCAGGGAAAAAGCTGATTGATATTTTAAAAGAAACACCTGAGACTCGTTTAATCGTTGTTGGCGGAGCAGGAAGTCTATTTGTAGATGAGGCGAAAACAACAAGACTTGTGGACACACCAGAATTTCCGAAGGAGTATGTGCCTACTGCTTCTCAGCAAGGAGAAAATCTAAAAGATCTTCAACAGTCAGAGGGATTAAAATGGACATTCCTCAGTCCAGCCGCATTCTTTAATCCAGCTGGCAAACGTACAGGTTCATACGTGAAAGGGAAAGACAATCTGATTGTCAATTCTAAAGGTGACAGCTATGTAAGCTATGCTGACTACGCCATTGCACTGGTTGATGAAGTGGAGCAGGCAGCCCATGTTGGAGAACGTTTTACCGTCGTATCTGAAGCTGAATAAGCAGGTTCATGGCCGCCTAAAAATGATAAATGGGGAGTCTAACGTATGAACGAGCAAGAATTGTCTTTCATTTATGTATGGGATGCGTATTGTGGCTGGTGTTATGGATTTTCAAACAGTATCCGCACTTTGCATGAAAATCATCCGGATATATCACTAACACTTGTGTCGGGTGGTTTATTTGTAGGGGAAAGGAGTCTTCGGATAAAGGATTATCCGCACATTCCAGAAGCAAATCAGCGTATTAGTCAGCTGACTGGTGTCGAGTTTGGTGAACGTTATCAGAAGCTGCTAGCAAACGGAACGTTTCTTTTAGACTCTGAGGCTGCGGCCATTGGTTTTTCTGCATTAAGATCCATCGCACCTGAGCATTCATTGTACTTGGCTTCATCGATGCAAAAGGCTTTTTATCAAGACGGAAAAAGTCTGAGTGATGAGGAAACGTATCGGGAGATCGCTTTGGCGCATCATCTTGATCCTGACGCAGTCATTGAACGTATGAAAACAAAAGAAGCGATCAATGATGCATATGCTGACTTTGCGAAGGTTCATCAACTTCATGTGAATGGCTATCCTACACTTTTATTAAAAAGAGGGGATGAATACTTCAGCTTGGGCGGAGGTGCAATGACGGCTGAAAAGCTTGAAGACCGCCTGAAGGAATTTCTAGAAAAATAAATCATTTAAAAACAACTCTATGCGGATAGAGGTTGTTTTTTACGCTTTAATGATAATCGCCTGACTGCCCATCTGTTCCCAAGAATCTTCAAATTGATCACGGTCGACCTTTTGATTCTTTTCTCCATATGGGTTATTCAAGTAGACATGCTCCTTGTCATAGCCTGTGATGACTACGCTATGCACATTAAAGCTTACATCTATTTTGCCATTTGGTGTATTCCAAGTTTCGATGTTATCGGTTTTGTCGAAGGTGGATGTCGTAATCACCCAGACGGGATAGCCCTTTTCAAGTGACTGATAGATGGCCTTTTTAACAGGCTTTCCGGTTAAGTCGACAACTTGATCGCCCGCGTATTTTTTCGCAAGCTGATAAATCGGTTCGTGGTAAACCCCAAGACCCGGTCCATTCTCCATATCGCCTACAAATCCGTCATGAGGGTCACCTTTTAAGCCATTTTCATAATTGAGCGGAACACGTTTGATTTCATTTGCCAATGCGTTTTTCGTTACGTGTTCATAGCCGCTGTAATGAAGTAGCATCGCTAAGCTCGTGACTTCGCATCCATTATAAAGCCTTGGTGCATCCATTTGATTGTAGAGAATGACGTCCATGGCTTTTTTGCTTCCTTTTAGTGAATGATGTGTGGTTTCTGCTTTTTTTGTTGAACGAGTTTCTTCAGCCGCGAGTGCCGTATCGTTTTCTTTTTTTGCTGCTTCTTGCGGCGAAGCTGTTTTCTTGACTTGGTCGATTTGTGAAACGTATATAAAGCCGAAATAAACAAGACATGCGCACAACAAAGTTAAGATTAATGTCTGGATGAACTTCACTGTTAATCTCCTGTGTTATTCAATATTTTTAAGTATTATAGCACGTTCCTTCACCGAACATGCAGAAAAGGCACAGGTGTCACTTGAATGTAATAATTCCAGAATATGTTGATGAAAATAGAGAGAAATAAAAATGATTGATTTAATCACTTTATTTTGTTAGCATATTATCATATTAGCGAACTAAAGGATTCGGAATTTTTTGTTTTAATGTGTTGGAGGTGCGGAAGAACATGTTTATGTTTGAGAAACCATATGGTATGCGGGATTCATTACCTGGATTGTATGAGACGAAGAAAAAAGTGAGACATTCTTTAACAGAGGTCATGAATGGTTGGGGTTTCCGTTTAATGGAGACACCAACGCTTGAATTTTACGATACAGTCGGTGTGCAATCGGCGATTACTGATACACAACTTTTTAAACTTCTTGATCAAAACGGGCAAACCCTTGTACTGAGACCTGATATGACAGGTCCGATTGCAAGGGTGGCGGCTTCTAAGCTTCATGAACAGGCGTATCCGCTTCGTGTCGGGTATGCAGCGAGTGTGTTTCGTGCGCAGGAAAGAGAAGGCGGAAGACCATCAGAATTTGAGCAGGTCGGAATTGAATTGATTGGTGATGGTTCGATTAGTGCAGATGCTGAAGTCATCGCACTTGCCGTATTTGCCTTAAAAAATGCCGGGCTAAGGTCCTTCAAAATCGCGATCGGGCATGTCGCTTTAGCAGAGACGTTATTTGTCGATGTACTCGGAAATACAGAGCGTGCAAACGTCCTTCGCCGCTTCTTATATGAAAAGAATTATGTAGGATACCGTCAGCATGTGAAACAATTACCGCTTTCCTCCATCGATAAAATGAGGCTGTTACAGCTTTTAGAGTTAAGAGGCGGCCAAGAAGTGATAGAGCGGGCAGAGGAAATCGTCGTTTCACAAGAAGGAAAAGAGGTGCTCGCACAGCTAAAGTCGCTATGGGAGACACTTGAAGATTACGGCTGTACAGAATATATCCGTTTAGATTTAAGCATGGTGAGTCATATGAGCTATTATACGGGTATTTTGTTTGAAGTATTTGCTGATCATGTTGGATCGGTCATCGGAAGTGGCGGTAGATATGATCAATTACTTGCTCATTTTAATGCACCCGCACCAGCTACAGGGTTCGGACTTCGACTAGACCGTCTTCTTGAAGCGCTGGATGCGAAAGAGATCAATGAGCCGCAGGAAGCTGTGATTTTTAGCAAAGAACAAAGACTTGAAGCTTTTGCTTTTGCAGAAAAGGAGCGGTCAAAAGGGAAAAAGATCGTCCTGCAAGACTTAGCGGGGATTGAAAATATTGACGCGATGACCAAGGCATTTGAACAGGTGACTTATTTTATCGGCGCTAGAAAGGAAGAGCGAAATGGGTAAAGTGTTGACGATGGCGATGCCAAAGGGCCGGATATTTGAAGAAGCAGCCGGGCTGTTAAGACAGGCGGGGTACCAACTGCCAGAGGAATTCGAGGATTCAAGAAAATTAATCATAGATGTACCAGAAGAAAACCTCCGCTTTATTTTAGCTAAGCCAATGGATGTGACCACCTACGTAGAGCACGGTGTGGCGGATGTTGGCATTGCAGGGAAGGATGTCATGCTCGAAGAAGCTCGTGATGTGTACGAAGTGCTCGATTTAAACATCAGTAAATGTCATTTAGCTGTTGCTGGTTTGCCAGGAGCGAGCTGGGGTGGTGTCGCACCGCGTGTGGCAACAAAGTACCCAAATGTCGCATCGTCCTATTTTAGAGAGCAAGGGGAGCAGGTGGAGATCATTAAGCTGAATGGTTCCATTGAATTAGCACCGCTCATTGGGCTTGCCGATCGCATTGTTGACATTGTCTCTACAGGTCAAACACTAAAGGAAAATGGACTTGTGGAAACGGAGCATATTTGTGATATCACCTCACGTTTTATTGTCAATCCTGTGAGCTACAGGATGAAGGATACGGTGATCGATGAAATGGCACAGCGTCTTGCAAGAATCATTGAAGGAGAAGGGGAGGAATCATCATGAACATCACCTGCATACAAGAAGGTGAGACAGATACTCTCTCACTCAAACGGACTTTAGATACAGGAACAGAAGAGCAGCGTCAGGCTGTTCAGCGCATTATACAAAAAGTGAGAACAAATGGTGATGAAGCTGTACGGTCTTTTACAAAGCAATTTGACGGTGTGTTGATTGAACATCCGCTTGTCACAGAAGAAGAAATGGAAGAAGCTTACGAACGTTTGGACAAAGAGATGATTCAGATTATCCAAACGGCTATCAAGCATATTCGCACATACCACGAGCGCCAGCTGACCTCTTCTTGGTTTTATCATCAAAAGGACGGCTCAATGCTTGGTCAAAAGGTGACACCGCTTGATGCGGTAGGTGTGTATGTCCCGGGCGGAACAGCTGCCTATCCATCATCCGTCTTAATGAATGTGATCCCTGCGCTAGTCGCTGGCGTTGAACGAATCGTTCTTGTGACACCTCCTGGGAAAGATGGACGTCTCTCTGACGCTGTCTTGGCTGCGGCGAAGGAGCTTGGTATTTCTGAGATGTATAAAATGGGCGGTGCACAGGCGATTGCGGCACTTGCCTATGGAACGGAAAGCATCAAGCCTGTTGATAAAATCACAGGTCCAGGGAACATTTATGTAGCGCTGGCAAAGCGGGAAGTATTTGGTCAGGTAGATATTGATATGATTGCAGGTCCAAGTGAAATTGCAGTTCTAGCAGACGGAACAGCAGTCGCGCATGAGGTAGCGGCGGATTTACTTTCGCAGGCAGAGCATGATGCCCTTGCATCTAGTATTTTGGTAACACCGTCTAAGACACTTGCTGAAAGCGTGCAGACTGAAGTCAGAAAGCAGCTTGATACTTTGCCGAGAAAATCAATCGCAGCACAATCCATTCAAGATCATGGCCATATTTACGTGACAGAATCAATCGATCGTGCAGTAGACGTCGTCAATCAATTAGCACCAGAGCACTTAGAGGTGCTAACAGCATATCCAGAATCACTTCTTGGTCAAATCAAGCATGCGGGCGCGATTTTCTTAGGACGCTATAGTCCAGAGCCGGTGGGAGATTATTTTGCAGGACCGAATCATGTGCTGCCAACAAACGGAACAGCTCGATTCTCCAGTCCGCTTGGTGTGACTGATTTTCAAAAGAAAACGAGCATTATTTCATATAGTCAAGAGGCCTTTGAAACACATCGGGAAAGCATTGCCGCTTTTGCCCGATTAGAAGGGCTTGAAGCACATGCAAGGTCGATTGAAGCGAGAAAGCGGGAGGAATCGTAATGAGACAGGCGAAAACAGCGAGAAAAACAAATGAAACGAACATTTCATTAGCGCTAGAAATTGATGGAGAAGGAAAAGCGGATATTCAAACAGACGTCCCTTTTATGACGCACATGCTTGATTTATTTACGAAGCATGGACACTTTAATTTGACCGTCGATGCGAAAGGAGATACGGATGTTGATGATCACCACACAACAGAAGATATCGGCATTGTGCTCGGGCAAATGTTTAAGGAAGCGTTAGGCGATAAAAAGGGAATTAAGCGGTATGGTTCAAGCTTTGTTCCGATGGACGAAACTCTTGCCCAGGTCGTGGTCGATTTAAGCAATCGTCCTCATTTGGAAATGAGAGCGTCCTTTCCAAGTCAAAAGGTGGGTACCTTTGATACAGAGCTAGTACATGAGTTTCTGTGGAAATTTGCACTTGAAGCCCGGATCAACCTTCATGTCATTGTTCACTACGGAACCAATACACATCATATAATTGAAGCCATTTTTAAAGCGATGGCACGTGCCTTAGATGAAGCAACAACCATTGATCCACGTGTGAAAGGAATTCCTTCGACAAAGGGGATGCTCTAATGATCGGAGTCATTGATTACGGAATGGGAAATTTGTTCAGCGTATCAAAAGCACTGGAACGAGCAGGTGCCCGTTATATCGTTTCCTCTGATGTGGAGGAGCTGAAAAAAGCAGATGCTTATATTTTGCCCGGAGTTGGTTCGTTTCGTGATGCAATGCAGCTGTTAAAAGAGACTGGACTTGAGGCGTTTATTCATCAAGTTGTGCAGGAAGGAAAGCTGTTATTCGGCATTTGCCTTGGCATGCAGCTGTTATTTGAAGAAAGCGAAGAGGCAGCCCGCACAAAAGGATTGGGGCTGTTAAAAGGGCGTGTCGTTCTTTTAAAAGATCGTGATCAGGACGGGCAAAGGCTGAAGGTACCTCATATGGGGTGGAATGAGCTCACATTTCATCAGCCCTCCCCATTGTTTGACGGTGTACCAGAAGGATTTGCATACTTTGTTCACTCTTATTATGTGAGTGATATGAATCCAGATGAGCAATTAGCAAGCGCGGACTATGGTGTTCAAGTACCAGCAATCGTTGGCAAGGGAAATGTGCTTGGTGCACAGTTTCACCCTGAAAAAAGCAGTACAACGGGAATGGCGCTGCTCAAACAATTTATTCAATTAGCAAACGAACAGAGGGTGAGCAAATGAGTGAGTTTACATTATATCCAGCGATTGATATGAGAAATGGCAAATGTGTACGTCTTGTACAAGGTGATTATGATCAAGAAACCATTTATGGAGATTCACCGCTCGACATGGCCGCGAAATTTGCGAAGGATGGAGCAGCGTGGATTCATCTTGTGGATCTAGATGGTGCAAAAGCAGGGAAACGTGTCAATCATGAGCATGTGCTGGCGATTGCATCTTCTTTAGATGTGAAGGTACAAATCGGCGGCGGTATTCGGACAGAAGAAGACGTTGCTTTTTATTTAAAGAGCGGCGTCGATAGAGTGATACTTGGCAGCTCAGCTGTATCTAACCCAGCCTTTGTGAAAAAAATGCTGGCGCAATATGGAGAGAAAATCGCAATTGGGATTGATGCGCGAAATGGCTTTGTATCGACTGAAGGGTGGCTTGAAACGTCTAAAGTGAAGGCAGAGGAGCTCGGCAGGGAATTGGCAAAGGAAGGCGCAGAGGTCTTTATTTTCACCGATATTCAAATGGATGGCATGCTGTCTGGTCCCAATGTGGAAAGCACGGTTCGCTTAGCAGAAGCAACCGGCAAACAAGTGATTGCTTCAGGCGGTGTCAGCGCGGTAGCTGATCTTCAAAAGCTGTCAGCGCAAAAAGAAACTGGTGTGTCTGGTGCGATCATTGGAAAAGCACTTTACACGAAGCAGTTTACTTTAGCGGAAGCATTTGAAGGGCTTGACCGCATATGATGACAAAACGAATCATCCCATGTCTTGATGTGAAGGAAGGGCGTGTTGTCAAAGGAGTGCAATTCCTAGGCTTAAAGGATGCTGGTGATCCGGTAGAATTAGCGCAGATCTATGATGAGGCAGGGGCGGATGAACTCGTCTTTCTAGATATTTCTGCGTCGCATGAAGGCCGGAAAACGATGGTGGATGTGGTCAAACAAGTCGCGTCCACTCTTGCCATACCATTTACGGTAGGAGGCGGGATTAACCACCTTGATGACATGAAGCGTATATTAAGAGCGGGTGCAGACAAAGTATCTGTCAATACAGCAGCTGTGTTAAGGCCAGAACTGATTTCAGAAGGCGCTGACTTTTTTGGCTCCCAGTGTATCGTTGTCGCAATTGATGCAAAATACGATGAAGAGAAAAAAGCATATATGGTCTATACACACGGAGGACGCCGTCAAACAGATTTAGAGGTTAGCGACTGGGCGAAGGAAGCTGTGCAAAGAGGTGCAGGAGAGATTTTACTGACAAGTATGGATGCCGATGGTGAAAAGACAGGCTTTGATCATCGATTGACAAAGCTTGTATCAGAGGCAGTCACTGTGCCAGTTATCGCTTCTGGCGGCGCTGGCAATGCCCAGCATATGCTGGAGGCATTTACAAAAGGAGAAGCTGATGCAGCATTAGCAGCCTCCATTTTCCATTACAAAGAAACCTCCATTCACGAGGTGAAGACATATTTGAGAGAACACGGGGTGAAGGTCAGATGAAACAGGCAAATGAATTAACTTTTAATGAAGCAGGCCTGATTCCTGCGATTGTACAGGATGCTCAAAGTAAGGAAGTACTGACGCTGGCATATATGAATCAAGAATCCTATGAAAAAACGCTGGAGACAGGTGAAACATGGTTTTATAGCCGGTCGAGAAACGAGCTTTGGCACAAAGGCGCCACCTCTGGGCATACCCAGCAAGTGATTTCTATTCGATATGACTGTGACAAGGACGCTTTGCTTGTCCTTGTCGCGCCAAGCGGCCCAGCCTGTCATACTGGCAGCTATAGCTGTTTTTCGGAAGAAGGCGTAAAGCGTCAAAGCGAAGAGCAGGATCGTTTTGCGATATTAAATGAACTTGAACAGGTCATTGCAAAGCGTCAGGCGGAAATGCCTGAAGGTGCTTATACTACCTATCTATTTGAAAAAGGGGTCGATAAAATCCTGAAAAAGGTAGGGGAAGAAGCGTCTGAGGTGATCATTGCAGCGAAAAACCGAGATCAAGAAGAATTGAAATGGGAAACAGCGGACCTCCTCTATCATCTTCTTGTGCTATTACGTGAACAGCAATTACCGCTTGATGATGTATTAAAGGTATTAAAAAAGCGTCATCAAGGTGAATAAAAAGCCGGGGGATATCCCAGGCTTTTTATTTTTAAATGAAAAACAAATCCTTCCTTTCCTTTTGTTCTATGTGACGACTGGTGAAGTATGTTATACTACACACGGTACACTGTTCGAAATGGAGGGTATCGGTGAGTAAATACACTTCTCAAAATAATCACACACAAGTCGTCCAGCTTTTTCAAGATGGGCATTACTTTTTTCATAAAGGTCTTAAAGCATATAGAGAAAGAAATTTGTCTAGGGCAAGTAAGCTAATACAGCGGGCTATCGTACTTGAGCCTGAAAATGTAGAAATGTTGTCACAGCTTGCCATTATTTATACTGAAATGGGTCATTACCAGCAATCAAACGAACTGCTTGATTTCATCCTCGAACACATCGATGAAAACATGTCTGAGTGTCACTACTTTAAAGCCAATAATTATGCCAATCTCGGACTATTTCAAGAGGCATATAAATCAGCTACTGCTTATGCCGCGCTGGAAGAGAACGGGGAATTTGCGGATGAAAATGACGACCTTCTTGACTTGCTCGATATGAGCGACGAAGAGAACGAAGATTTTCCTTATGATCAGGATGACCTGATTGTGAAGCAGGATCAAGCAAACCATTTGCTAGAAAGCGGCAGACTCGATGAAGCCATTGAGATGCTGGAACAGATGATTGTTGAGTATCCAGAATTTTGGTCAGCGTATAATAATCTCGCTTTGGCCTATTTTTATTCTGGTCGAATCCATCAGGCGAAAGAAATGTTGAACCGGGTCCTTCATGAAAATCCCGGTAATCTGCATGCCCTTTGCAATCAGCTAGTCTTCTACCATTATGAAAAAGAAGAAGAGAAGGTCAACAAGTTAGCGAAGCAATTAACGCACGTGTATCCAATACTAAGTGAACAGCGTTATAAGCTTGGTGCAACATTTGCCCTTGTAGGAGAATTTGAATGGGCCTTTAAATGGCTTTATTCTTTGTACAAATCAGGTTTTCAGGGAGATAGTACATTTTTATACTGGCTTGCAAGCGCAGCCTATCATACAGGTCACAAGACGCTCGCCCAAACGGTTTGGGATAAGATGGTCGAAGAAGACATCGACGCAGATGAAATCAAGCCGTGGCAGGATAAACCTGAGGTGACTGAGCCAATAGTCTCAATTGAGGAACGGCTGACTGCGTATTATGTCAGTAAACAAAAAGGGGAACGTGACGTTCTGCAGTCTGTCCTTGATGCACGCGCAGCGAAAACGGCCTTTGAACAGCAATTCATAGAACTGCTTTTGTATGAAGATGAAATGAAAGAAAAGTCTTTTTCAGAAGATGCAGTTTTTGCAAAACAGGCGGCATCTAGTTTGGAGGAAGCCGTTCAGCCTGACAGCCATATGCCTTATTTTTGGTTATTCCATATTATTCAGCAGGCACGTGCTTCTGGTATTGATAAGAAAAATGCGCCTGCCTGGGCAGCAGCATCTTATTATCTATGGATGAATGAACAAGAAGAATCAGCTGTCAGCAAAAAAGACATTGCGTCTGCTTTTCAGATCAGTGTTCAAACACTGTCAAAATACGAACGAGAAATCTGTACGTTAATTGATTAAATAGGTAAATAGATTCAGAACATCCCAGCATGGCCGAAAAGGTCATGCTTTTTTCTTGGATAAAAAGGTGGGATTTGCAAGGAATTGGCGAAGTATGACAATCACGACATGTTTTTGAAACATAAATGTAATAAAAATATTAGCTCATTTTGTCGATGTCTCATGTATAATGAAAATCGTGGATTAAAACAAAGATAGATATTTAAATATTTTACTATACATAATGAAACACCTAGTGATAGAAACAATCTGGTCAACATCTGACTGAACAATCAGGAAGAAAGACATAGAGAGCACAGATTGGTCGCAGAGAATTTGCTGCTTTCTAATGTCGCTTGGGAAATTGTCAAAGGAGGAACTATTTGTGAAAAAGTTTATTACTTTCGGTTTAGCTTCGGTGATCGGAGCGAGCGGTTTATTTATTCCATTTACACATGAAGCAAACGCACAGAACTTTGAACAAAAGAAACAAGAACTAGACAGCAAGCAATCTGAGGTAAACAAGAATCTTCAAAAGAAAAAAGAAGAGCTTTCAAAGCTTGAAGCAAAACAAGAGGCACTTGCACAAAAGCTTAAAGATATTGATGAGAAAGCTTTAAAAACAAGTGATCAAATCGAAGAAAAACAAAAAGAAAATGAAAAAACAAAAAAAGAAATCAAAGCACTGAAAAAAGAAATTGCTGATACAGAAAAACGTATTGAAGAAAGAAACGAGTTCTTGAAAAAGCGTGTACGTGCCCTTCAAGAGAGCGGCGGTTCTACGAAATACATAGATGTATTACTAGGAGCAAAAAGCTTTAGCGATTTCATCAGCCGTGCAGGTGCAGTTTCTACACTGATCAACGCAGACAGTGAAATCATTAAAGAGCAGGAAAAAGACAAAGCAGAGCTTCAAAAGTCTGAAAACGAATTAAACACAAAGCTTGAAAATGTGCAAAGCACACTTGCAAAGCTTGAAACACTTCAATCAGACCTGAATAAACAGCTTGATGAAAAAGACAAGCTATTCAAGCAAGTGAAAAAGCAAAAAGGAAGTGCTTTTTCTGAAATCAGCGAGTTAAACAGTGAGGCTAACAGCATTGCATCTGAAAAGGACGCAACAGTAGCTGCACAAAAACAAGCTGAAAAAGAAGCTAGAGAAGCAGCTCAAAAAGCAAAAGAAGAAAAAGCGCAAAGACAACAGCAGCAGCGTCAAGCTAGTGTTCAAGCGGAAGACAACAGCTCAAATAACGATAGCATCCCATCTTCAAGTAACAGCGGGTCATCTAATAACAACAATAACAATAATAACAGCAACAGCAGTTCACCAAGCAAGAAGCCATCTACTGGCGGTGGATCACCTGTCAGCAGTAACGTAGGCGGAATTGAAGGTGCAATCAGCACAGGTTCTACTATTGTTGGACAATCTCCATATAAATGGGGCGGCGGCAGATCACAAGCCGATATTGACGCACGTCGTTTTGACTGTTCTTCATTCGTTCGCTGGGCATTTGCATCAGCAGGTATCAACCTTGGACCAGTTGGCGGTACAACAACAGATTCGCTTGTAGGTAAAGGAAGAGCTGTAAGTGCATCTGACATGAAACGCGGAGACCTTGTGTTCTTTGATACGTATAAAGTAAATGGACACGTTGGTATTTACTTAGGAAACGGTACATTCTTGAACGATAACAGCTCTCGCGGTGTTTCAGTTGACTCAATGAGCAACGTATACTGGAAAAAAGCATTCAAAGGCGTTGTAAGAAGAGTCGTTGAATAAATCATTACTTTTTATATAACCGTAAACAGGCTTCCTTAAACAGCAGTTTAAGGAAGCTTTTTCTTTTTTTGAAGATATGAGCAAATGATTCGCTTATTCCCCGCAGATTTAATAGGATATGGGTAAGGAATAAAAACTAAGAGTGGAAATGATGCTCTCTGTCATGAATGGAAGCATCACCCAAGGGCATTCTAATAAGAAATGCGAGCAGCAATTGAAGAGGGAGTGACAGTTGTGTCAGAAGAAAAAATCTACGATACGATCATCATTGGAGCGGGTCCTGCCGGAATGACAGCCGCTGTTTATACATCACGGGGAAATCTTTCAACATTAATGATTGAAAGAGGAATTCCAGGCGGACAAATGGCGAATACGGAAGATGTCGAGAACTATCCTGGCTTTGAAAGTATTTTGGGGCCGGAACTTTCAAATAAAATGTTTGAGCATGCGAAGAAATTCGGTGCAGAGTATGCGTATGGCGATATCAAAGAAATCGTGAACGGTGAAGAATACAAAATCGTCAAAGCCGGCTCAAAAGAATACAAAGGACGCTCTGTCATTATCGCGGCAGGGGCTGAATACAAAAAAATCGGTGCACCAGGTGAAAAAGAACTTGGCGGCCGCGGCGTATCATATTGTGCAGTATGTGACGGAGCATTCTTTAAAAACAAAGAGCTTGTCGTCATTGGCGGCGGAGATTCTGCTGTAGAAGAAGGTGTGTATCTCACACGCTTCGCTTCTAAAGTAACGATTATCCATAGACGCGATAAGCTTCGTGCACAAAGCATTTTACAAGCACGTGCCTTTGATAATGAAAAAATTGACTTCATGTGGAACAAAACCGTCAAACAGATCAATGAAGAAAACGGGAAAGTCGGCAGTGTGACATTGGTTGATACGGTGACTGGTGAAGAAGAAGAGTTTAAAACAGACGGCGCCTTTATCTATATCGGAATGCTGCCACTGTCTAAACCATTTGAAAATCTCGGCATTACAAATAAAGAAGGCTACATCGAGACAAACGAAAGAATGGAAACGAGAGTGGAAGGTATTTTCGCAGCGGGTGACATTCGTGAAAAAACACTTCGTCAAATTGTCACAGCAACAGGAGACGGAAGTATTGCAGCACAAAGCGCACAGCATTATGTAGAAGAGCTTGCTGAAAAACTCAAAGCAACGAAATAATTGGCTGTCGTAAATCCTTAATATAGCGTCATGGGCTTTTAACTGGAATGTAACACGGGTGAAATAATTTTCCGTTATGATAAAACTAGTAATTGACCCCCTTTTATAAGGAATACATGTTTGGCACGGATGTGAATCCGTGTCCTTTTTTTTGCCTAAAATCAGAAATTCACGAGATGTTCACAAATGACGCATGGAGAACCGTTAGATGCTGTAAAATAAAGAGTAGAGAAATGGCTCGTTACATCATTCAAACGAAAACCCGTCTGTTTTCGGGGAAGAACGGGCATGTTCATTGTGGGAGTCAGGTTGAACCTGTATAATAAGTTAAAGACATAAAAGAGTAGGTGACAGCTGATGCAACGAGTAACCAATTGTGTGCTGCATCACGAAGATCAAGTTCTCTTGCTGCAAAAGCCAAGACGGGGCTGGTGGGTAGCACCGGGCGGCAAAATGGAAAGCGGAGAATCGGTCAAGGATTCAGTCGTTCGAGAATATAGAGAAGAAACAGGTATTTATATTTTAAATCCGCAGCTGAAAGGTGTTTTTACCTTTATCATAAAAGAAGGCGATCAAATCGTTCAAGAGTGGATGATGTTCACCTTTATGGCAGATTCATTTACCGGAAAAAACGTAACAGAGTCAGAGGAAGGCATTTTAAAATGGCATGACGTAAAGGATGTGCCTCATTTGCCGATGGCTCCAGGAGATTCCCATATTCTTGATTTCATGCTCAAAGGAAAAGGACTTCTGCACGGCACTTTTACGTATACACCCGATTTTGAGCTGATTGCTTATCGGTTAGATCCTCAGGGAGAATAATACATGAACCGTTTTCATAAAGAAGGAGAGGAAGCAGGCATGAATACACACAAACAAGAAGATATTCAGCTTGTGATTATTACAGGAATGTCAGGTGCGGGGAAAACCGTCGCCATTCAAAGCTTTGAAGATTTAGGCTACTTTTGTGTTGATAACCTGCCGCCATCACTTTTACCGAAGTTCCTAGAGCTCATGAAGGAATCGAATTCCAAGATGAGCAAGGTCGCTCTTGTGATGGATTTGCGCGGACGCGAATTTTTTGACAGCTTAATTGCGGCATTAGATGAAATGAATGATCTTGATTGGATCACGCCAAGAATTCTATTTTTAGATGCAAATGATAAGGTACTTGTCTCAAGATACAAAGAAACGAGACGTTCGCATCCCCTTGCGACAACAGGTTTGCCGCTTGAAGGAATCGCAATGGAGCGCGAGCTGTTAGAGGAGTTAAAAGGCCGGTCTCAAATGATTTTTGATACATCGGATTTAAAACCAAAACAGCTGCGAGAAAAAATCGTCACGCACTTTGCCACAAACCAAGGACAGGTGTTTACAGTAAACGTGATGTCCTTTGGCTTTAAATATGGTCTGCCGATTGATGCTGATCTTGTCTTTGACGTGAGATTCCTGCCGAATCCTTACTATATTGAGAGTATGCGTCCACAGACTGGAAACGATGAAGAAGTGCGCTCCTATGTGATGAAATGGAGTGAAACGCAAAAATTCACAGAGAAATTAATCGATCTTCTCAGCTTTATGCTTCCGTCGTATAAGAGGGAAGGAAAAAGTCAGCTTGTGATCGCCATCGGCTGTACAGGCGGGCAGCATCGATCTGTAACGCTTGCCAACTATTTATCGGAGTATTTTAAAAACGATTACTATACACATGTCACTCACCGGGACATTGAAAAGAGAAGCAGAAAATAGATGACGACACTACCAAAGGTGGTCATTCTTGGCGGTGGCACTGGCTTATCTGTTTTGCTCAGAGGGCTAAAAACGAAGCCAGTGGACATTACCGCTATAGTAACGGTTGCTGACGACGGAGGCAGCTCAGGCAGACTGCGGCATGATTTGAATATTCCCCCTCCAGGTGATATTCGAAATGTCCTTGCGGCTCTCTCTGATGTTGAACCGCTTGTAGAAGATTTATTTCAGCACCGTTTTAACAAAGGGAATGACTTAACAGGCCACTCACTCGGCAACCTCATTCTTGCGGCCATGACAAATATAACCGGTGATTTTTTTCATGCCGTCACTGAAATGAGCAAGGTTTTAAATGTGAGAGGAAAAGTCTTGCCAGCAGCAAATTCAAGTGTTGTTCTTCATGCGGAATTAGAAAATGGGCAAATGGTGACAGGAGAATCGAAAATTCCCACCTATGATGAGCGAATTAAACGAGTGTTCCTCACACCCGATACGATTGAACCGCTGCCAGAATCTATTCAAGTCATTCGTGAGGCGGATTTGATCGTCATTGGGCCTGGCAGTCTGTATACGAGTATTTTGCCAAACTTGCTTGTCCCGCATATTGGAGAAGAAGTGATTCGCTCAAAGGCGAAAAAAGTGTATATATGCAATGTCATGACGCAGCCGGGGGAAACGCTTTCCTACAGTGCAGCTGATCATGTTCAGGCATTAAATGATCATATGGATCGTCCATTTATCGATACGATTTTTGTGAACAATAAAGAAATTCCAGAAGAAATTAAAGCAAAATATGCAGAAGAACAGGCACAGCCTGTCCAATTCGACACAGATGCACTGAAAGCAATGGGACTAGAAGTGATTCCTGGAGAAATCATTACATATGACCAGCATGTCATTCGTCATGACACGCTGAAAGTAGCCTCGCTGCTTGTCGATCTACTGCATCAGAAAAAATAGGAATGGGGGTGGCAAGGATGTCATTTGCATCCGAAACAAAAAAAGAGCTGACTAATCTGGACGTGAAGGACTGCTGCACAAAAGCAGAGCTTTCTGCCCTCATCCGTATGAACGGTTCATTATCTTTCTCTAATCGAAAATTGATTTTAGACATACAGACAGAGAACGCCGCCATTGCAAGACGTATTTATACGCTGCTCAAAAAGAAATACGATGTGACAGTCGAGCTGCTCGTCCGTAAAAAAATGAGATTGAAAAAGAATAACGTGTATATTGTCAGACTGGTAGAACGAGCGAAAACCATTTTAGAGGATTTGAAAATATTAGGTGAGCAATTTGTATTTGAGCGCAATATTTCAGAAGAGCTCGTGAAGAAAAGATGCTGCAAGCGCTCCTATATGAGAGGTGCCTTTTTAGCAGGCGGTTCTGTGAATAATCCAGAAACGTCCTCCTATCACCTTGAGATTTTTTCACTATATAAAGAACATAATGATGCCCTTTGTGAGCTGATGAATCAATTTCATCTCAATAGTAAAACACTTGAGCGCAAAAAAGGGTACATTACGTACATGAAGGAAGCAGAAAAAATCACGGAATTTTTAAGTGTTGTGGGCGCTCATAACTCACTGCTTCGCTTTGAAGATGTGCGTATCGTCCGAGACATGAGGAACTCCGTCAACCGGCTCGTCAATTGTGAAACAGCAAACTTGAATAAAACGATTGGTGCATCACTGCGTCAGGTCGAGAACATTCAATTTATTGATGAAAAAATTGGACTTGATGCCCTGCCGGAAAAGCTGCGTGAAATTGCTAAACTGCGAGTCGACTATCAAGAAGTCACGCTGAAGGAACTTGGAGAAATGGTGGAAAGCGGCAAGATCAGCAAGTCAGGGATTAACCACCGTTTAAGAAAGCTAGATCAAATCGCAGAACAATTACGAAACGGACAAGCTGTTACACTCAAATAGGAGAATGAAAAAGGGAGGCAGATCATATGGTGGAAAAAACGGTCACCATCCAGCTGAAAACAGGCTTACAGGCACGTCCAGCTGCTTTGTTCGTACAAGAAGCCAATCGCTTTGGAGCTGATATTTTTCTAGAGAAAGATGGGAAAAAAGTCAATGCGAAAAGCATTATGGGTCTTATGAGTCTTGCGATCAGCTCTGGGGTTACTGTCACACTGATTGCAGATGGTGCGGACGAACAAGAAGCCATTGAGGCGTTAACAGATTTTATCAATCAAGAAAACTGAGTCTCTTCAAAGGCTCAGTTTTTTTAGGAGGGAATGTCATGATTCAATCAGCTTTTTTACAGAAGATCGGATATGAAGGTCAGTCCATCACCTTTAATGACTTACCTGTATTATTAAAAAAAATGGCCTATACCTTTCCATTCGAAAATAGATCTGTTCTGAACAAACAATCCTACGCTTTGAATCAAGAAGGGTTGAAGCAGCATCTTCTTGAAGAAAACAGAGGAGGTCTTTGTTACGATCTCAATCCTCTCTTATACTATGTGTTAAAAGAGGCAGGGCTCTCTGTACAGCTTCTTCAAGGGACAGTGTATATCAAAGAAGCGGACACGTGGGCCATTGATGGCACGCATGTAGCCATCATGTTGAAGCATCATAACGAACGCTTTCTCATTGATGCGGGATTTGGTGTGAATTTACCTCTTCAGCCTGTGCCTTTTACAGAAGATTGGGTGGAAGGAGCGTCTATTCGGTTTCGCGTCAAAGCAGAGAAAACCGAAAAGGGGACACATCTACTCCAATTAGATAGGGGAGATGGTGCTGAAACAGGCTATGCTTTCACATTGAACAAGGTGGACGAGGCTGCATTGGTCGAATTGAGACACGAGATTTATGAAAATGAATCCTCTCCTTTTAACAAAAGACCACTTGCGTCAAAGCTCACGCCAACAGGACGTGTGGTCGTTACTGAGGATCATGTCACCACACATGAACATGAAGAAGTGTCGAAAAAGCTGCTTCCGATTCCTTTTGAGGATTACGTGAAAAAGCTTATACCGTAAACCATACTAAAAGACAGCCCCAGATGAAACAGGGCTGTCTTTTTTATTGATTATCGAATACGTGTGAAAGTCGCATAATGGTCTGTTGTTTTGTAAATGAGCCAGTCGCTTGAATACACAAGACGGTCAGCATTGCGGAAGCCTGAAACGTAGTTGATGTCTGCCTCACGCCATGTGCGGTCGCTTGCTGAAGGAAGACGTCCTTCCCGGTTTGAGAAAATATCTCCACCGATGCTTTTACCTGGCGCCACTTCTGCTAGATTTCCCTTAGATGCCACCCATCCGAGAGCACTTGCTTGTGATTTCGTAATGTAGTTATCAGGCAGTCGTTTGTAGCGAATTAAATAATCTGCTACACCATCAAACGTATTAATGACGGCAAGGGTACGTACATCTGGCGTGAGCTGAATAGAAGCATTTTCAGTTGTGGCTGTTGGTGTAAGAGGTGTTTCTGCATGAACTTGCTGCGGGATAAATCCAGAAAACAGAATAGCAGCGATCAGGGCGAACATAGTAAAAACCGAACTTAATCTTTTCATCTTCATCCTCCTATTAAGGAAATCCGATGCCGTCCTCTTGATGCTTGTCTAGCTCATATTATAGCACCCGAACATGAAGGAAATGTAAAGAATCAGGATCTTTGCTAAAATGAGTCTTTTCTCCTGATGTCTCCTAAAGAAATAAATAAAAAGACGCAGTTTCTGCGTCTTTTCAGTTCAAGATGAAGCAAGCTCCTTCACAACATCAACAGGTGCCTTCCCATCTATTCCGTGAATCACATTATGAATGGCTCGTTTCAGCATGAGATCCCTTGTTGTTTCAGTAGCGGAACCGATGTGAGGGGCTAGGGTGACATTGTTCATCTCTTTGAAAGGATGATCCTCTTGAAGCGGCTCCTGCTCATACACATCAAGACCAGCTCCTTTGATCCATCCCTCCTGAAGTGCTTGAATGAGGCTTTTTTCATCCACTGTTTTCCCGCGGGAAATGTTTACAAATAAAGCCGTTTGCTTCATTAACTTCAATTCTCGTTCCCCAATCATATGATACGTTTCCGCGGTCAGCGGTGTAATCAACACGATGATATCAGCTTGTTTTAAAAGATCATCAAGTGCACAATAGACAGCGCCATACGCCGATTCAGCCTTTTCATTCCGGCTTCGGTTATGATAAAGGACGTTCATATCAAAACCATGTGCTGCCCGTTTGGCAACTTGTTCTCCAATACGCCCCATGCCAATAATACCGAGCGTTTGGTGATGTACATCGATACCAAAGATCTCTTCTTCCTGTACGAATTTCGTCCATTTTCCTTCACGGATAAAACGATCAAGCTCGGCAATTCTTCTCGCAGAGGAGAGTATGAGTGAAAAGGCAAGGTCAGCCACGGTATGATCGAGCGTATAAGGGGTGTGCGTACCAATCACGCCTCTTTGTCTCATCACTTCTATATCGAAATTGTCATAGCCGACAGAGTTATTACTCACTACCTTGAGTTTTGGTGCGTGATCTAACAGCTCTTGATCGATTTTCGTCCCAGACGTTAAAAGACCATCAGCGTGCTGCAGCTTCTCAAACAAAATGTCTCTTGGAATAGGGTCTTTAGATTGCCAAACCTCGTATGTACAATGTTCCTTTAGCATTTCCTCAAAAGAAGCAGGTAAGGGTTTGGCGACAAAAATGTGTGGTATCACAGTCAATTCGCTCCTTTCACATGGTTATCTTACTCCTTTTATTATAAAGCAACCATTTCGGCAGAACACGTTTGAATGTTAGCAGCTCAATATTTAATATACTAAAATAACGGTAAAGAAAGACATTTTCTTAGTGAAAAAGTAGATTCATATGCCATCTGATGCATTTTTTATCTATATAAAAATAATTGGATGGTAGAGGAGACATGTGAATTTGCAAGATTTTACGAGAGATTATCTGACAAACTGGAAAATAGATCGAGACTTTTTGATAGAAAATTTATTATATTTGAAATGTATTAAACGGGATGGTCATTTTCTACTAAACCATTTTATTGTCTTTTAGTGTGATGAGAATAATAGATTGAAAACAAACCCGCGTATCCGTTGGGATGCAGCGTAAAATAGAGAAAATAATGATATTTCTTCTCATCGTTTTCTCATTTTTTTCTTTTTTTTCTATCATTTTTCTTCTCTATTCTTGAGAACACGAGAAGGAAAAGGGGGACGGGCACGAGCTTACGTTACTTAAAAAAAGATGGGAGATGGCAAAATGGGATCAAAATTAGAACAGATTCTTCAGCACAATTCAGAGTTTGTGAATGAGAGACACTATGAGCCTTACAAAGCGGGAAAATTCCCTGAGAAGAAATTGGTCATTTTAACGTGCATGGATACCCGTCTTTTGGAATTATTGCCGCAATCTATGGGGCTGCGCAATGGGGATGCAAAGATCATTAAGAATGCGGGCGCCATCGTGACACATCCGTTCGGCAGTGTGATGCGGAGTATCCTTTTAGCTATCTATGAGCTAAAGGCAGAGGAAGTATGCATTGTAGGTCATCATGAATGCGGAATGGCAGGTCTTGCGGCGGATCCTTTACTTGAAAAGGCGAAAGCACGAGGAATCGAAGAGAAATGCTTAAGCATTGTGAAAAACTCAGGTGTCGATTTAAAGGGCTGGCTGACAGGCTTTGATTCAGTTGAAGAGAGCGTGGCCCAAAGTGTGAAATTAGTGAAAGAGCATCCACTGATGCCAAGTGATGTGGCTGTTCATGGACTGGTGATTCATCCAGCAACAGGAAAGCTGGATGTCGTTGTGAAAGATAAACTGATTGACCCGCAGTATACCTAAATCATCTACACATACTTAAAGGAGGCCAACACATACCATGCGTTTTTATGGAAGATTTGAAGGGTACAATTCATCAAAGTTTAGACGCGATTTAATCGCTGGGCTTGTCGTGGGGGTTGTGGCAATTCCTTTAGGCATGGCATTTGCCATTGCATCTGGTGTCGGACCAGAATATGGATTATACACAGTCATCGTTGCCGGCATTTTGATTTCATTGTTTGGTGGTTCAAAGTATCAGATCGGCGGGCCGACTGGGGCGTTTGTTCCAATTTTATTCGGGATCGTCAGCCAGTACGGTATTGAAAACTTGCTTATTGCCGGTTTTATGGCAGGCTGTATGCTTGTATTATTCGGAATATTCAAACTAGGAAAGCTCATGAAATTTATTCCTCGTCCGGTTATCATCGGTTTTACTGCTGGCATTGCTGTCATTATTTTTTCAGGACAGATTGCCAACTTCCTCGGATTAAAGGGTGTTGAAAAACATGAAAGCTTTTTCCTCAATATGAGAGAAATCGTGGTCCATCTCGGTACCACAAACAGTCTCGCCATCATCACAGCCGTCACCGGGCTCATCGTGATTTTGGCGGCACAAAAATACATTCCCAAAATACCTGGTGCTCTATTAGGTCTATTGGCTTCTACGTTTCTCGCCGTTCTCTTCTTTCAAGGACAAGTTGAAACGATTGGCTCTGCATATGGTGAAATCCCTCGTCAGCTGCCAACCTTCGCTTTTCCTGAATTGACGATTGAAAAAATGATATACCTCCTGCCTCCAGCAATTATCATTGCACTTTTAGGCGGCGTGGAATCGATTTTATCCGCAATGGTTGCTGATAATATGAAAGGCTCTAAGCATGACAGCAATAAAGAGCTTGTTGGGCAAGGAATTGCCAATATGGCGGCACCGCTTTTCGGAGGAATTCCAGCGACGGGCGCTATTGCCCGCACGGCAACGAACATAAAAAATGGCGGAGCAAGTCCGATTTCTGGTGTTGTGCATGGCGTTGTCGTTTTGTTAATTTTAATGGTATTTGCGCCATATGCGTCAATGATTCCACTTGCTGCAATGGCACCAATTTTAATGTTTGTTGCTTGGAATATGAGTGAGAGAAAAGAATTTATCAATATTGTGAAAGTGAAAAATGCCGATTCGCTTGTACTTGTCGTGACCTTCCTGCTCACAGTGATCGGTGATTTGATTATTGGCGTCACCGCTGGTCTCATTTTAGCGTTTATCGCTTTTATCAAAAAAATGAGCCAGACGACCAATATCCATACAAATGTTGCTGTTCCTCAGATGGAAACAGCAGCTGCTTTAGAAAAACAGGTAGACGAGAAAGGGATCAGTATGTATTCCATCGAAGGGCCGCTCTTCTTCGGAACAACAGATTCATTGGAAAATTCGATTTTGGACCATGTTCAAACAAAACCGAAAACACTCATTCTGCTTATGAATAAAGTCAATTATATGGACACGTCGGCAGAAGCGGTTCTCATGAATATCTCCAATCGGTTAAAGCATCATAATGGAAAGCTGATGATCGTTGGGCTTCAATCACAGCCTAAGGAGCTTTTGCATCGAACAGGTCTTTTCCATCATATCGGAAAGCAGCATTTCTTTGAACGAACAGATGACATCTCACCACAGCATCTTTAAGGCTTAGAAAAACACGTGACAGCTTGGTCACGTGTTTTTTACTGACTCTTTTTCTCCAGAAAAACGCTTTGTGAGTTTCTGTTGATGAGTGCTGAAGACCTCTTCTACTGTGACGTCATAGAGATCCGCTAAAATGAGGAGGTTTGCTAAGACATCTCCCATTTCTTCAATGAGTTCTTTCTTCAGCTCAGATGATTCCTGTCTCTGCTCATCAGGCCGGTCTCGTCCAATTTCTATTGCTCTAACAGCACGAGCGAGTTCTCCCGTTTCTTCCATTAAGAAGCCTAACCGGATAAACGGTCCATATTCTGTCCAGTTCCTCATTTGATAAAAATCCTTGATCCACTTCTCCATTTCAGTTGTTTGCATTCTCTCTATACAGCTCCTTATATGGTGTTCACTCTTTTGATTTTACACTATATATAGAAGAAACGGCTGTTTCTTTACAAATCATTATAGTAGAATGAGTGAGTGAAGAAATCATAGAGAGAGATGGAGCTGTTTTGATGAAAACGATTTGTGTGTTTGCTGGTTCGAATCCAGGTGTAAACGATGTCTACAAACAAAAGGCTGTAGAGCTGGGGGCTTATATGGCAAAGCAAGGCATTCGTCTTGTTTACGGCGGATCGCGTATTGGGTTAATGGGCGCGATTGCCGATGAGGTCATGAGACATGGCGGACAAGTGATCGGGGTCATGCCTAAGGGGCTTTTTAGAGGAGAAGTCGTGCATCAAGAGCTGACAGAGTTAATTGAGGTAACAGGCATGCATGAACGAAAAGCGAAAATGAGCGAGCTGGCCGATGGGTTTATTGCGATGCCAGGTGGCTTTGGTACATATGAAGAATTATTTGAGGTGCTGTGCTGGGCACAAATCGGTATCCATCAAAAGCCGATTGGATTGTATCAAGTGAATGACTATTTCAACCCGCTTATGGACATGGTGAAGTTTAGTGTACAGGAAGGCTTTTCAAATGAATCACACCTTCAATTGTTACATGCTTCGAGCGAACCGGAGGAATTAATCACGCAGATGGCTTCTTATCAAACACCGTCTCTTCAGCAGAAATGGACGGAGCTGTCTTAAAGTATGTTTAAATGACAAAAAACCGTCTGTTCAAGGAACAGACGGTTTGTGTTGTGATCATTATTTTTGGTCTTCTGTATTACGGGTCAAGACTTTGTCAATGAGTCCGTATTGAAGTGCTTCTTCCGCTGTTTTGAAGTTGTCACGATCTGTATCGCGCTCAATGACTTCAATTGGCTGACCAGTACGTTCAGCAAGTACTTGGTTCAGTTTATCGCGTAAAGAAAGGATTCGTTTTGCCGCAATTTCAATTTCTGTTGCTTGACCTTGGGCTCCGCCTAGTGGTTGGTGAATCATGACTTCACTGTTTGGAAGAGCATAACGCTTACCTTTTTCACCAGCAGCAAGCAGGAACGCACCCATAGATGCAGCCATACCAATACAAATAGTTGATACCTTTGGTTTAATAAATTGCATCGTATCGTAAATGGCCATACCAGCTGTGATTGAACCGCCAGGGCTGTTAATGTAGATAGAAATATCTTTTTCTGGATCTTCAGCTTCTAAGAAAAGCAGCTGTGACACGATGGAGTTGGCAACATTGTCATCGATCGCAGAACCAAGCATGATAATACGGTCTTTTAAAAGACGAGAATAAATGTCGTAAGCTCTTTCCCCACGATTTGTTTGCTCAATGACTGTAGGTATTAAATTCATAATGTTCCTCCTTCACCTTTTAGGTAAGTATGTAATTCTTAATTCAATGATACATTTTTGGTCAATAAAGGTCAAACAAAACGCTGACCTAAATTCAAATACCCCTATCCATTTTCCCCAAAATCATTCCACTTCAAACCATCATATTAGTTTATGTATCCAAAGTAAGAAAATACATCATCATGACGAATGATTAATCATTGCTTTCTCGCAGTATTTCCCTTATAATTTGATATGCTGACGTTCAAAAAACATATCGTGCGCTCGTAGCTCAGTTGGATAGAGCGGTGGTTTCCGGTACCACGTCTGCCGGGGGTTCGAATCCCTCCGAGCGCGTACTTGACCTTGTTTACGATGATAAAGGTTATTCATGAACCCCTCTTCATTTAGAAGAGGGGTTTTTGTATGTTCAATCGGATTCATCGTTCTCTTCTAATAAAGCTAGGGTAAGCAAGTGAAAAAACGATCTTGTTGCAAAACAGCAACATCTATCCGAATATAATAAAATAACCCCCACTCTTAACATAAGGATGGGGGTTATTGCTATAAAGGGGTTACCTGCCTTTTTGGCCTTTCCTGTAAATAGCCGCAGGTATAATTGTAAGAAGAACAATGATAAATCCAATCACGGATACAGTATTTTTTATTGTATTGTCATTCACAGTGAAGTTTGTCACGATCATTGCCGCCAGACAAAGAATGATGATTAAATAACTGTATTTCTCCAAGACTTTCACAAAATATCCCTCCAATATGAATCTATAAAATTGAAACAATTATTATAATATGATATTTTTACCTCATATACAAAAAATAAACAAGAAAGGGGTATATTGGATGACAACTATTTTTCATAAGAAGAGTGTTATATGCTTCATAACAGCTCTTTTCATGTTATTGTCAACGATTTTTACTGCGAATGCAACAGCAATTAGTCCTAATTCAGAAGTGGATGAAGAGTATCAAGAGTTGCTAGAGGTTTTATTGGCGATTGAAGCTTTACCTGACAGCGTTATTGCAAAAGGAGATGAAGCCGTAGTTAAATGGTTGAAAGAGAACTCTAATATCCCTCTTCAACGACATGGTGAGGTTGTTACTATGGGTGTAGTTGGTTGTATTTCTGCGGTTGGAACTGCCATTATAACCAATGTTATACCAATAGCAAAAATCGCAAAAGTCAAGTCCGCAATAAAAGCTGCAGGAGGCGCGACAAAATTTGTTAAAACATTGATTCCAGCGTATAAAGCCGCCAGACAGGCGGGGAAAAGTAAGTGGAATGCTGTAAAAGCAGCTGTAAATAAAGCAGCGAAAAATGCTAGTCCTGAAGCAAAAAGAGCACTGCTTGAATTTTTCAATATAGGAAATGTGTATTCAGCGTGCTTTGAATAAATATCAAAACATCAGATCCGATCTCCATTGAAAAACAGTCTGATGCATTTAAAAAAATGCTGCTCAAATCATAATGTGAAAAAGACAAAGTGCTTATTAGGAGACTTTGTCTTTTTTTCTGCCACTTTATGATGAAATACTGGACATAAGACTCATTTCTTCCCTTTTCAGGCGTATTTGTTGAGCCGGCTTGCTGTATATGATTAACATGGAAGGGAATTGACAATGAGGAGGGATTTCTTGTGGCGAAGATTTTATTGATTACGTTTCCAGCTGAAGGACACGTGAACCCTATGTTAGGAATGATCAAATCATGGGCGGATCGAGGCGATGAAGTGCATGCGGTCACAACTGTACATTATCAGGAACGAATCAAACGCTTAGGCGCTCACGTACATATACATCCAGACTATATTCGGACATTACATGTGGAAGAAGGAGATTTAGATTCCATGCAGCCGTTCTTTCATGCCATGCTGCAGACATCATATGATATTTTAGAGGTAGTGGAAACACTTTCCGATAAGCATTCATTTGATTTGGTCTACTTCGATATGTTTGGGGCAGGGGAGCTTGTTCGAGATTACTTGCGCATTCCGAGCATTGGGTCCAACCCATCTTTTGTGCTGCAAGAGGCGCATTTTGATACACCGTTATACAGGAAGGATGAGAATGCCGAGCATCTGTTAGAAAAAATACAAGAGCGTTTTGGCGTTCAGCCAACGCGTTTGATGCAATTTATGAAAAACCGTGGAGAATTGAATATCGTCTATACAAGTGAATATTTCCAGCCGTCTGTTGATTCATTAAACGATTCGTTTGTCTTCATTGGACCGAGCTTTCTAAAAAGAGCCGACCAGCATGATTTCCCGCTGGAAGCACTTGAACAAGAAAAAGTCGTTTTTATTTCCATGGGAACCGTTCTTGGGGATACAGAAGCATTTTTTAATATGTGTATAGATGCCTTCGCAGACTTTGACGGAAAAGTAATCATCGCAACAGGTGAAAAAGTAGATCGTTCTCTCTTAAAAGAGGCGCCTGCTCATTTTCTGATCGAGTCTTATGTGCCGCAGCTTGAAGTGCTCGAATTGACAGATGTGTTTGTAACGCACGGCGGAATGAACAGTGTCAATGAAGGTATTCATTACCACGTTCCGATGGTCGTCATTCCAGTCGACAAAGATCAGCCGATGGTGGCACAAAGACTGACTGAATTATCTGCTGCCTGTGCACTTGATAAAGATCATCTGACAGCAGAGCAGCTAAGAGAGACCGTTGAGACGGTTTTAGGCAGTGATACGTACCGGGCGGGGATTGAGAAAATTGAAGAAAGCTTCCAAGCAGCAGGTGGAACAGAAAAAGCATTAAGGGTGATCGATCAATTCATACAAGCGAAACAGACTCAATCATGAGTCTGTTTTTTTATGAAAAGACGTTGTATTTCCCATTTCTGTATGCTAATATTCAATTCGTAATCATTTCGATTGATAATCGTAATGATTACGATAATGTTGAATTGGAGGAAATACATATGAGTGATCAACCTGTTTACATAAAGAAGAAATATGAGAAAAAGCATCCCTATGTGACATACACCTTGATGCTGTTTTCAGTGATGGCTTGTTTTTTATTGGCCTCATGCTCTGGAAACAAAGCATCTTCCAGCATGAATGATAGAGAAGAAGATGAGCTCGTGTATGCAAGTACAAAAGATATCAGGGACATCAATCCCCATCTATACGGCGGAGAGATGGCTGCTCAAAATATGGTGTTTGAATCGCTTGTCGTCAATACAGAGAAGGGCGTTCAGCCTGCCTTAGCGAAAAGCTGGGACATTTCAAAAGATGGAAAAACCTACACCTTTCATCTTCGAAAAGGTGTGACTTTTTCAGATGGTGAGCCTTTTAATGCAAAGGCAGTGAAATTGAATATTGATGCTGTCGTCAAAAATATTGAAAAGAACGCTTGGCTTAATCTCGTATCCGAAATCAAATCCACAAAGGCGTTAGATGACGATACATTTGTTCTCACGTTGAAAGAGCCTTATTATCCTACGTTAGAAGAGCTGGGCTTAACACGCCCCTTCCGTTTTATTTCTCCAAAAAGCTTCATTGATGGAACGACTGCAAAAGGAGTCAAAAGCTATGCAGGTACAGGTCCTTATGTTCTAAAGGAACATAAGAAAAATCAATATGCCGTTTTTGAAATGAATGACCACTATTGGGGGAAAAAGCCGAAAATTTCAACCGTGAAATGGAAAGTCATGCCGGATCACCAGACCATCTTACTTGCGCTCCAAAAAGGAGAGATAGATCTTTTATTTGGAGCAGATGGTGACATGATCGATGGAGACTCATTCCAGGCTTTAAAAGAAGCAGGTCAATATGGTGTAACCGTGAGTCCTCCTGTTGGTTCAAGATCGATAGTCATTAATTCAAACCAGCCAATCACAAAAGATCCGAAAGTAAGAGAAGCGTTTCAATACGCCATTCAAAAGGACATGATCACAGAAGGCATTTTAAATGGAACGGAAAAGGTGGCACACACATTGCTTGCCCCTTCTGTCCCTTACGCAAATATTCCATTGAAAAAGAAAACTTATCAAAAGAAGAAAGCAGAGGCAATATTGGATGAGGCAGGCTGGAGGATGAAAGAAGACGGGTATCGCTATCAAAATGGCAAACTGCTGAGTGTGGCTATTTACTATAATTCCGATAATGCAGGGGAAAGAACGATCAGTGAATCGATTCAACAAGATTTCAAGCAGGTGGGGATCAAGCTGGATATTAGAGGAGAAGAAAAACAGGCATTTTTAGATCGCCAAAAAACAGGAAAGTTCGATCTGATGTACTCGCTGTCTTGGGGACTCCCATATGATCCACAAACTTATGTCTCTTCATTCCGTGTAGCATCCCATGCTGATTATCAAGCCCAATTAGGACTGAAAAAGAAAAAGTGGCTGGATGAGACGATTACGGAAGTATTAGTAGAACCAGATGAGCAAAAGCGGAAACAAATGTATCAAGAAATATTGACGTATATCCATGATGAAAATGTCTACATCCCAATCTCTTATTCTGTGACAAAGGCCGTTTATAATAAGCGCCTGAAAGGCGTAGGTTTTCATGTGTCTCAGTATGAAATCCCATTTGACCGTATGTATTTTGCGTCATAAAACGAGGTAGAGACATGACTCGCTATCTCTTAAAACGAATACTGATGCTTTTTCCGCTTATGATCTTCATCACCTTCTTTGCTTTTGTCCTGCTGACGATGCGGGCAAGTGATCCAGCTGAGGTCGCTTTGCGGGTGAATCAAGTCACTCCAACAGAAGAAATGATTGAATCGATGCGTCAGGAGTTAGGTTTAGACCAGCCGTTTTTCATCCGCTATGCCACATGGCTTAAAGATGGATTAACAGGTGATTTTGGTAAGAGCTATGTCACACAGGAGCCGGTTTTTAATCTTATCATGGAGGCGCTGCCTGCTACATTGCAGCTTGCAGGAGCAGCGCTCTTTTTGATCATATTGCTCAGTTTGTTGTTCGGGGTGATTTGTGCATATGCTGCTCATTCCTGGGTGGACCGGATCTTGAGAGCCTTTGTGTTTATCGCCGCTTCAATGCCTAGTTTTTGGCTGGGGATATTGTTGATTTGGCTTTTTTCTGTCAAATTCAATTGGGTCAATACGAGTGGAATGGAAGGGTTCAAATCGATTCTTCTTCCAGCTGTCACATTATCATTTGGCTACTTATCGACCTATGTGAGACTGATACGCAATCAAATTCTAAAATTTCAGCACGAGCCCTTTGTTTTTTACGCAAGAGCACGTGGTTTAAAGGAACGAACCGTTCAACTGAAGGTCATGAGGCATGCCCTGCAATTAGCGGTGACAGCACTTGGCATGTCTATTCCAAAGCTCATTGCAGGAACTGTTATTATTGAGAACCTTTTTGCTTGGCCAGGGGTTGGCCGGTTGTGTGTAACAGCTATTTTCCATGCTGATTTCCCTATTATTCAAGCCTATTTGTTTGTGATGGGGTTCCTGTTTGTTATGTGCAATCTCATCGCTGATGTGATCCAAATGACCATGAATCCGCAGTTGCGAAAGGAGGTCTGACAACGATGATAGGGTGGCATCAATTAAGAAAAGACCGTATGGCGATTCTTTCAATCTGGCTGTTAGCACTTGTCGCATTAGCTGGACTGTTTGCACCAGTGTTAGCACCACATGACCCAACAAATACGAACATTCTTCAAAAATATGCCGGTATCAGTCTTACTTATCCACTAGGAACGGATCATCTAGGGAGATGTGTATTGTCTCGCCTTTTATATGGCATTCGGACAACAATGCTTGCGGCCATGCTGACGATGTGTATCACGATGCTCATTGGCAGTGTACTTGGACTCATGGCGGGATTCTTTCGAGGAAAGGTGGATGGGGTTTTGATGAGGCTGTGTGATGTCATGCTTTCCTTTCCAGCAGAGGTGATGATCCTTGCGGTTGTGGGAATCCTCGGACCTGGACTATTCAATATTATTTTGGCGAATGTCCTAGCGAAATGGGCCTGGTATACAAGAATGATTCGTTCATCTGTCCTTCAATATGCGAATGAACCTTCTGTTCAGTTTGCGAAGGTGTCTGGCGGCACACCCTTTTACATATTGAGGAGACATCTATTTCCTCGCATCTCAGGAGAAATTGCTGTTTTTGCGACACTTGATGCGGGCTGGGTAATCTTAAATATATCAGCACTGTCTTTTCTTGGGTTAGGTGTGAGTGCACCTACACCAGAATGGGGTATGATGCTCAACGAGGCGAAGAATGTCATGGTGACACATCCTGCCCATATGCTTGCGCCTGGACTTGCCATCTTGTTTGTGGTCATGGCGTTGAACTTTTTAGGAGACAGCCTTCAGCATGCCGCGAATCCTGCCATGCATCATGCAAGAAAGAAAGGGGTGAGGCCATTTGCCTTTAATCGACGTAAAAAATCTGTCCGTACATGATCCACAGCAGCAAAAGAATATAGTGACGAATATCACATTTTCTTTACACCAACAACGCTGTTTAGCCGTCATTGGAGAAAGTGGCAGTGGAAAATCAACTCTCGCAAAAGCGTTAATTGACCTTGTCGCCCCTTCGCTAGAAGTGGAAGGAACGATCATTTTTTACGGCAAAACATTGACAAATCAAGAAGCACATCAATGGCGGGGGAAACGAATAGGTTTCATCTCACAAGATGCTATGAATGCATTCAATCCCATCGAAACGATTGGTCATCAAATATTGGAAACATTTCAGCAGCATTTGGGCTTACGCGGGAAAGAAGCAAAAGCACATGCTATGGCTGGGCTTGCACGTGTTCATTTAAAAAATCCATATGATTTGATGAAAAAATACCCGTATGAACTGTCTGGAGGAATGCTTCAGCGTGTGATGATTGGCATCACGTTGATGCTTTCTCCTGACGTGATCATTGCAGATGAGCCAACTGCATCGCTTGATGCCTTTAATCGGCGTGAAGTCATCAGACAATTACACAGGCTAAAGGAAGAAACCGGTGTCACCTTGATCGTTATAACGCATGATTTAGGCGTCGTTCAGGCAATCGCCGATGAGTTGATGGTCATGCACCAAGGAGTGATGCTTGAGCATGGGTCAGCCAAGGAAGTGTTCACATCACCCGAGCATCCCCAAACAAAGCATTTACTGGAGACGAGGCTTCGATTATCTGCTCCTATTAAAGCACTGCGGCAGCAGAAGAGAGCGGAGGCGTTTCCATGTTGATCACAGCTATAAATCTAGTCAAACACGGTGAGAAGAAAGGTCTTTTTTCACATCAAAAGAAACCAAAAGACCGCATATCAAACGTTTCGTTTCAAATTGAAAAAGGACAATGTGCCGGATTAGTCGGTGAGAGCGGCAGTGGCAAAAGTACATTGGCACGTATCCTGCTCGGTTTAGAAAAAATAGATAGAGGCGAGGTACAGATTGATGGCATGCCAGCTGACAAGTGGCGGAGGGTGAATCGGGGGAAAATGAGTGTTGTTTTTCAGGATTATCTATCTTCTGTTCATCCCTCCTTTACGGTGAAAGAGATCGTAGCAGAACCGATGCGTTTGTTAAAGCAGAATCAGAATCTGGATCAGAAAGTTTTGTCATTACTTCAGCAAGTCAGGCTGCCCTCGTCTGTACTGAATCAATATGCTCATCAGCTAAGCGGCGGTCAGCTTCAGCGAGTGTGCATCGCACGAGCCATATCAACGCACCCATCCATTCTCATACTAGATGAAGTCCTGAGTTCACTGGATGTTTCTGTTCAAGTACAAATATTGGAGTTGCTTGAGACATTAAAACAAGAGCTAGACATGACGATCCTTCTCATTACCCATGATGTAGAAGCAGCGGTGTATCTATGTGACCGTCTTCTATTTTTACATGAAGGAAGCCTAGTGGAGGAATGCAAAAAGGACGAATTGTTTGAAGTGTCCCATCCATTTACACTCCAGTTAATCGACTCACTTATGCCTTTTCAGCTTGACAAAAAATAACCAATCTTTTATCGTATACGTAACAAACGACGGAAGGGTGACCCAATGCAATGAAGTACTAATCCTATGACCTGTAAGCAAAATGAATGAACGAAGGCAGTGAGCAAACGATCGGTTTGCCATGTTTGCTGCGTTTTCATTTTTTAGCTTCGGAATAGGATGGTACAGCTTGGGAATCAAAGAATGAGGTGTTTGATACGTGGGATGTGTGTGTTCAAATTGGAACGGCACACCATACTGGATCAATCCGCTTATTTTTGTACACCATTTTGCCTCCTATTCTGAGAATGGGAGGCTTTTTCATGTCTCCTGATATGAAAGGAGAGGATTGGATGTTATTAAAAGCCAATCAGTTAAAGGTATTTCGAAAAGATCGCTTGTTATTTGATATTGAGGAACTAGCCATTCATCAAGATGATCGCATTGGTCTTGTAGGGACAAATGGCAGCGGCAAAACGACTTTATTGCATGTGCTGGCGGGGCAAGAAACACCAGACAGCGGCACGGTGGCCGCCACTGCGACTTGTACCCTGCTTCCACAATTGAAACAAGGAGATGGCAGACAGAGTGGCGGTGAAATGACCCAGACTTATATTGAAAGAGCATTAAGCCGGCCGTCAGCCCTTTTATTAGCAGATGAACCGACAACTCATTTGGATACAGAGCATATTGAGTGGCTGGAAGATAAGCTGCGTCATTATCAAGGAGCTCTCATTGTTGTTTCACATGATCGTGCTTTTTTAGATGCAATATGTACGGAGATTTGGGAGCTGGATCATGGGAAGCTTCATCATTACAAAGGCAACTACACACATTTTGCACAGCAAAAAGAGCTGGCACATCGTCAGCAGGTGGAAGCGTACGAAGCTTATACACAAAAGAAAAAACAATTAGAGCATGCACTGGAAAAGAAAAAGAAAAAGGCGGACAAAGCGACAAAGCCATCCCAAAAGGTGAAATCCTCAGGACCTAAAATTGCAAAGCCCTACTATGCAAATAAGCAAAAAAAGCTGCAAAAAACAGCCAAATCCATTGAAACCAGGATGGAGAAATTAGAAAAGGTTGAGAAAGTAAAGGACATTCAGCCGATCCAAATGACTCAGCATACGATGAAGGAAGTAGCTAGCCGTACCATTTTGCGAGTGGAAAATGTAGATGGCAAGGCGGGCGATAAAGTGCTTTGGAAGCAGGCGAATGTGGAAGTGAGGGGCGGAGACAAGGTTGCCATTATCGGAAACAACGGGAGCGGCAAAACGACATTTCTCCGTATGTTAGTGAATGGACATCCCGGAGTTACTCGCTCAGAGGCTGTCAAGCTAGCGTACTTCCGTCAGGATCTTTCAGGATTGAAGGTAGATGAATCGATTTTACAAAATGCGCTGAAAGAGGCGGTTCAAGAAGAGACAGTGGTTCGAACGGTTTTGGCGAGACTAGGATTTAGAGGGGATGATGTGCATAAGCCTGTTGGCGTATTAAGCGGGGGAGAACGGGTGAAAACGATGCTTGCGTCCTTACTTGTCAGTGATGCCAATGTTCTCATGCTGGATGAACCGACGAACTTTTTAGATCTGGCCGCAGTTGAAGCACTTGAAGGTCTCTTGAAAGATTATCCAGGTACCGTTGTGTTTGTTTCCCACGATCGCAGGCTGATTGAGGAGGTTGCCACTCGTATTTTCCATATTCATGAGGAACGTATTGAAGGATTTGATGGCACATATGAAGCATATAAACAAAAGGAAGAAAAACCAGCTGTGACAAATAGAGATGAGGAGCTTCTGTTAATTGATATGGAGCTGTCTGAAGTGCTCAGCCGTTTAAGTATTGAGCCGTCGCAAGAGCTTGAAGAGAGATTTCAAGCATTATTGAAGCAAAAAAAGTCTTTGGAGTCATAAAACAAAAACCCCTGTTTACTTTACAGGGGTTTGTTCATGTCGTTCTTTTTTTAATTGTTCAAGTTCACTCACTGTGACGAGCTGGTAGCCTTGTTTGGTGAGTTCACGGATGATCTTTACTGCTGCTTGAGCTGAGCTTTCATAAATATCGTGCATTAACACTGTTCTGCCATCTGCTGCATGTGAGAGAACGCGGTTTGTGATCTGCTGGCTGTTGCGGATTTTCCAATCCTCAGGATCAACATCCCACAAAGTGACCTTCATCCCAATCGCCTCATTGATGTCTTGATTTGTACCGCCATATGGCGGTCTAAAGTGCGTAGGTGTATATCCGCTTGCTTTCTCAATCAGCTGCTGGGTGTCCTTCACTTGTTTCACGGCTTCTTCTAAAGGCAGTCTTGTTAATAAAGGGTGATTGTAGGAATGGTTTCCGATCTCATTCCCGCCTTTTAGAATGTCGGCAAGCATTCCAGGATAATACTGCACCCTGCTGCCTAAGACGAAAAAGGTGGCATGTCCTTTATTTTTCTTCAGCGCATCTAAAATTTTTGAAGTTGTCGCTGGATTCGGTCCATCATCAAATGTGAGTGCGATGGCTTTTTTATTCGGGTCAAGCTTTGATTTTTGCGGAAGCTTGACGGCTTTTCTTTTTGGGTTCGGTTCTTTCATTTCATTTTTATTTTTGATTTTATCCATATATTCTGGCTTTAATATGTCCTTCAGCAATGTCTTTTTGATTGCGAGTGTTTGCGAACCAAGATCCTCTGCGGCTACTTGAGATGCAGGGAAATAAAATTCTACATATTTGTCTTTCAAGGCAAATTGACTGAAGTTTTGAGCATCAGGGGCTGTTCCTTTCTGAAGGAGAGGCTGATCCTTAGATAAGGTTTTGTCCTTTCGAAGCTCCGTATATGTAATATAGGATAATTTCTTTAAATAATTGGTTTTAGGCAGAAATAGATCTTTTGTGTCAAGAAAGGTTTTTTTCTGAAAATCAAAGTTAATCGTGAGATGATTGGTGGTTCCATTTTGCTGACCAGTATACGTATAGGTCGTAAAGCGAATGGCAGCAGACTGCTTTGCATAATGCACCATTTCATAATCAATATTCAGTTCATAGCGTTTATGTTCATCGATATCCTTTGCTTCGCTGAATGTTTTTTTGAAATGCTCTAATGCTGAATTGGCATAGCTTTGAATCTTGTCATCTAGCTCTTTTTGATGAAAAAGAGGATAGTTGACTGCATATCTCATAAATTTCCCGTCATTTACGAGAGTGACAATTTCCACGTTTTTATAGTTCGTATCTTGCTTTACATTTTTCTTTTCTGTACCGCTTGCTTGTTGATTTTGAAAGAAAGCAACTGCTCCAATGACGACTGCAAGCGCAAATAGGACGATACTCCATTTTCCCTTTACTGACACAACTTTCAAATCTCCTCTCATGACGGGTCATTCTTTATTATTTTGACATCTGTTTGTAATATTTTTATAACATTTGACTTACTTTTGTAATTTTAGTGGATATTCATGCAAAATGTCAACTATTTTCCTATTAAAATATGAGAAAACATGATAGGTCGTTCTATGAGGCAAAAAGAACCCCGCCTTTCTCTGCTCCGCACATACCTTCATTAATTAAAAAATAGGGTGTACATTGATTTTTTAGAGGCTGGCGGCTATAATTTTGTTGATTATGATTCTCATTTTCAAACTGACTTTTAATGAAGAAAAGGATGACACCGATTTTGCAGGATAAGCGAAAACCTCAACAAAAGCGATCATCACATATTCTGTTCTTTTTAATATTTTTCCTCGCCGTTATTGGTTTAGCGGCTGCCATGTTTTTTGCTGTGTCATACGGTGCAAAAACATTGTCTCTGCAAACGGTTTGGACAGCTGTATTTGACTACCAGTCAAATGTCACAGAGCAGCAGATCATCCATGAATTAAGACTTCCACGTGTTTTAGGGGCAGCTCTAGTGGGAGCGGCGTTTGCCGTAGCGGGTGCTCTTATGCAGGGCATCACAAGAAATCCACTGGCAGATGCGGGGATTTTGGGTATTAATGGCGGTGCGATGTTTGTGGTCGCTCTCTGTTTTGCTTTTTTCCCAGGAATGCCTTATTCGGCACTGATGTTTTTTTCCTTTATTGGTGCTGTGCTCAGTACGCTACTGATCTTTGCGATTGGGGCGGCTGGCGGCGTATTGACACCGCTGCGTCTCACTGTAGCGGGAGCGGTTGTCGCCGCATTGCTTCATGCGCTCAGCTCTGGGATCGCGATTTATTTTGATCTGAGTCAGGATCTGGCCTTTTGGTATGCAGGCGGGGTAGCTGGTGTGAAATGGCCGCAGCTGACGATTCTTGCTCCGGTCATTCTGATTGTGATCGTATGGGCAATACTATTAGGCAGGTCACTTTCCTTACTATCGCTCGGTGAAGATACAGCGGCGAATTTAGGGGTGAAAACTCGACAAGTGCGAATACTAGGCATGACCGCTGCTGTGTTATTAGCAGGGGTTTCTGTATCAGCCGTCGGGTCGATTGGGTTTGTCGGTCTCGTCATCCCGCATATTGCACGAAAGCTTGTTGGTGTAGACTATCGTTTCGTTATTCCGATGTCAGCGATATTAGGCGCAATGCTGCTTGTCTTTGCAGACCTTGCCAGCCGTACAGTCAATCCGCCAAGAGAGCTTGCCATTGGCGTGATGGTGGCACTTGTTGGTGTTCCTTTCTTCTTATACATTGCCAGAAAAGAAGGGAGGAACCTGTCATGAGAGAGAAACAGCGTGCTCTTGCCGTGACAGTCGTTTTGCTTTGCCTGAGTGCGGCTGTTGTGCTGTATAGTTTAAATACCGGTACGCTGAAACTCAGCCCTGTTATGGTTGTCAAGACGTTATTTGGCTTTGGAGATTTCCAAAGTGAAACGGTGCTGTTTGACTATCGTCTGCCTCGAATCGTGGTGACGATGTTAGCTGGTATTGGTCTTGGCATTGCTGGCGGCATTTTGCAGAGCTTATCCCGTAACCCGCTGGCTGATCCTGGAATCATTGGACTGAATGCAGGGGCAGCATTTGGCTTAATTGTGTTTGTGACATATTTTCATGCACTTGAAGGCAATCCGTCTCTTCTTATTCCGCTCTTTACGTTTGGCGGCGGACTGCTTGCGGCAGCGGTTATTGTGCTTCTTGCATATGACCGGCATGAGGGGCTTGTTCCTATCCGTCTGATCTTAGTTGGCATTGCGGTTGCTGCGGGATTTAGTGCACTCACCTTATATTTGTCATTGAAGCTGGATGAAGATACATACACGTTTGCTTCGAGATGGCTTGTGGGCAATGTATGGGGGAGAGACTGGATTCATGTACTGGCACTTCTGCCTTGGATTGTATGCCTTGTGCCGCTTACGCTGATGCAGTCAAACACGCTCAATGCATTGACATTAGGAGACGCTGTCGCCTCAAGTGTAGGTGTACGAGTCCAGCGTAAACGTCTCCTCTTGCTGACCTTAGCGGTAGGCCTCGCGAGTGCAAGTGTTTCGATGACAGGCGGTATTGGCTTTATTGGACTCGTCGCCCCGCATTTGGCCAGACGGCTGGTCGGGTCATTGCATCAGTATTTTTTACCAGTTAGTGCGCTGCTTGGCTTGTTGATTTTGGTCAGTGCAGATACAATCGGGCGATCCATCTTTGCTCCAAATGCGATACCAGCGGGTGTGGTTGTGGCCTTTATCGGTGCCCCGTATTTTCTCTATTTATTAACTAAAACGAAATAAACATGAAAGAGGAACTCATCATGAAAAAACTACTAGTGTTTGGATTAACGCTCTGTTTCTTGCTGCTTGCCGCTTGCGGACAACAGGAAACAAAGAATACAACAAATGAAAAGACCAATGGAACACCAAAGATTGCTTCCTTGTCCATTCATTTAACAAATGACTTGTTAGCCCTCGGTATCAAACCAGCGGGCTCTGTTGTAGGAGGAGACTTAAAAGATTTCCTTCCACATGCGAAAAAGCAGCTGAGTCAGACAAAGAAGCTCGGCATTGCAGCTGATCCAGATATGGAATCACTGCTTGCGTTACAACCAGATGTCATTTATGTTGATGAAGAATTAGCCGGACAAGACTTATCGAAATATAAGAAGATCGCCAAAACAGAAGTGTTTAATTTAAATGATGGCACATGGCGGGATCACTTGAAAAAAATCGCCAAACACGTCAATAAAGAAAAAGAAGCGGACCAATATATTAAGAATTACAATCAAGAAGCAAAAGAAGTCAAATCGCTCATCAAGAAAAAGATTGGAAACGGAAAAGTTATGGCGATCCGTGTGACAGCAAAGGAGCTTCGCGTATTTAGCATGAAGCGCCCAATGGGTCCTATTTTATACGATGATTTAGGCCTGACACCTGTCGATGGTGTGAAAAAGCTGGACAGCAAGCGCCCATTTGAAGTGATTTCTCAAGAGGTTCTTCCTGATTATGATGCTGATGCGATCTTTGTTGTCGTCAACCGTGATGATAAAGCACAGCAGGCATTCAAGCAATTAGAAAAGACTCCAATTTGGAAGGGTCTAAAAGCAGTGAAGAAAAACCAAGTCTATCCGATTGCCGATCAGCCATGGCTCGATTACTCAGCTCTAGGCAATAAAATGGCATTGGATGAAGCAAAAGAGATGTTTTCTAAATAAATAGCAAATGAAATCAGACATCATTCCGCGTATAGGAATGATGTCTCTTTTTTTGATTCGTTCTTCTATTCATTCGGCCGCTGCATACATATGAGAGAGAACGAGCAATACCGCCCGTGAGAAGAGGAAAGGGAGGGGTTACAGTTGAAGGTTCAAAAAATTAGTGCAGGTACAATTGCAAGGCTTGTGCTGCTTTTACTGGCGCTTGTTAACAGTGCGCTAACCGCTGCGGGAAAAAGCCCAATTCCTATTGATGAAGAAGGCGTTCAGCAATTCATCACGCTGGCCTTTCTAGGAATTACATCACTATGGGCCTATTGGAAAAACAATGATATAACGAAAAAAGCACGAACAAAAAAAGAAGAATAAGAGAAAAAAGAGCCTTTCATGAATCAAAGGCTCTTTTTCATCGAAGCGTCAAACGCCTCTCCCCGCAATCATTCTTCCTGAAAGGCTTACGCCCTGCGTTCTCCCATGTTGTTGAGGAAAGCTTTTACTTCCTCAATGCTTAAGCCAATTGCCTTCGCTTCACTCATTAGACGCTTCCACTCTGCAATATTTGAGTCAGTCAGCTTTCTATGGGTGACATGTATTGACTTTTCTTCCTGCTCCTTTCGGTACGTTTGGAGCAGCTGATAGAGCTCTTCTTTAGGCATGCCGGCTTGGACGGCATTGACGATATGCTCCCGCCATTCGTGTTCATCACCCTCAGTGTAATGAAACATCATCGTCTCTGCATCAAACAGCTCTTGTAAATCAATCTCTAATGAAGAGGATACCTTTTTTAAGAACTGGACAGATGGATTCCTGTGGACACCACGCTCAATTTTGCTCAAATATGACTTAGAGACATGAGCATCCTCAGCCAGCTGCTGAATCGAGTATCCTTTTCTCTTTCGGTAAATGCGTATCACCTTGCCTATCATTCGATCAATGATCTCCCTTCTCCCCGGCGAATAGTTCTGCGACCTTTTCGTTCATTATAAGAAATAAATTGTTCTTTATAAAATTCAAAAACGTAAGAATCAGGAAGTAAACAAAAGAAAACGAACGATTTCGTTCTTTAAAAAGAACTATAAGACCTATTATGACATTTTTCTTTGCGGGTATTATCTTTTATAATCCAATCATTAACAAAAAGAAACCATATATAACCTTTTTATGATGAAATCGGGAGGTATCTATGAATGAGAATATAGGTTTTAAGCAGCTGTTTTCTGTCATTAAAGAGAAAATGGCCCTTCTGATCCTGATTGTCCTGATCGTAACGGGCATTTCAGCCTATTATCAGTTCTATGTCTCGACTCCTGTATATCAGGCAACCACTCAAATTCTTGTTCATAAACGCAGCAATGACGCACAAGCAGATTTAAACGATATTCAGATGAACCTTCAATATACACGTACCTTTCAAGTTTTATTAAAAAGCCCAATCGTCATTGAAAAAGTAAAAGAAACACTCCATCTCACAGAATCAGCAGAAGGACTAAAACACAAAATTGCCACAAGTACAGAAAATGAGTCTGAGGTCATCAATATTTCTGTACAAGATGAGGATCGCGCGAAGGCAGTCGCCATTGCGAATACTGCAACAGAGGTGCTGCAAGAAGAAATCAAAAAAACAATGAATATGGATCGCATTAATGTTTTGTCTGAAGCCAAGCTGTCCAACACGATTCTGATGAATTCGAGAAAATTCGTTCATATCGTTCTGGCACTAGGCGCCTCTTTATTAGGGGGAATGACACTCATTTTCTTAATGAATTTACTCGATGATACTGTAAAACGAACACATCAAATAAGAGAAGAGATCGGATTGCCGTCCCTTGGCAGTGTCTATCAGATGCAGGCAGACAGGAGGGCCAAAAAAGACAAGCAGTCCGTCATAACGGGAGGACAGAACATTGATCTTTAAGAGGAAGAAGAGAGAAAAGAGAGATTTATCCTGTATTTCTGTATTAAATCCTCACTCTGTCATTGCGGAACAATTCCGTACGATCCGAACAAACATCGAATTCACATCGATCCAAACAAGGCTGAAATCGATATTAGTGACCTCCTCCTTGCCGAAGGAAGGGAAATCATTTACGGCTGCAAACTTAGCAGCTGTTTTTGCACAGCAGAACAAGCGGGTGCTGCTCATGGACGCTGATTTGCGAAAGCCGGCCGTTCATGAATATTTTGACCTGAGTCATCACACCGGTTTGACAAATGTGCTATTAAATAATTGCAGCTTGGAAGAAGCAATTTTACCGACACCGATTGAACATTTAGAGCTGCTTCCGAGCGGAACCATTCCGCCGAATCCAGCAGAGCTGCTCTCCTCTTCTGTGATGAAGCAGCTATTTTATGAGATTGAACAGCAATATGACATGGTGATTGTTGATTCCACGCCGCTTCTGCCAGTTGCAGATGCAAAGATCTTGGCGAACCGGACGGATGGGAGCATTCTCGTTGTCTTAAGCGGCAAAACAAAGATTGCTGCTGTGAAGAAATCAAAAGAAGTATTAGAGGGAACAACAAGTAAACTGCTTGGAGCTATGCTAAATGGCAAGAAAGAGAAAAAGGGCAGGCTGTACATGTATTAAAAAGATTGATAGGTGATGTCTCCTAATCTTTAACAATGGAGGCACTCGATCCTGCTGTGGGCACAACCGGTGCCTTAGATGCTCGTCATCAGTAGTGGGATGTGAGGACGGGTTTGATGCCCATGTTACGTAAGAATAGTGATGCTTTAAAAAGGGGGAGGAGCGTTGACTTACGCCCAAAGATTATCAATCATCGTAGCACTAGATTCATATCTCATCTTAGTTGCCGTCTTTTTTGGTTTTCAATTTGTCCAAGAGGCGGCTTTAACCGTTTATACATTTGAAATGCTCGCCATTTCTTCACTCAGTCTGCTCATTGGGCACCATCTATTTGCCTGCATATTTCATGTGTACAAGCAAGTATGGGCTTATACAGGAGTAAGAGAGTTATTTTCTTTAATGAAGACCTTTGTGTGTTCTTTTTTATTTTCGATGACGATGCTGTACCTTTTCGTGCAGACATGGCCATTTCGGTTTTTATTCATCGTATGGCTTTTTCATATCTTATTCATCGGTGCCTCTCGGATGGCTTCCAGGCTATTTCATGACGGAGCAAAGCGGCTTCAGGCAGAAAAGGAGCGGGCATTAATCATTGGCGCCGGATCAGCGGGGACCATGCTCGTTCGTCAGCTACAGCAATCGAGTGATGTACATATTGAGCCAGTCGCCTTCATCGATGATGACAAGACGAAACATAGGCTTGAAATTATGGGTCTGCCTGTCATAGGAGGAAAAGAACAAATTCAAACAGCTGTCGTGATGATGGATATTCAGAAGATCATCATTGCCATTCCATCTAAAAGCAGCCACACCTTAAAAGGGCTGTATAAGGAATGTGTAGCGACTGGAGTCAAAACACAGATCATGCCGGAAATGGAGCAGATTTTAAAAGGAACCCATGCGCTGAATCAATTACGGGATGTACAGCCAGAGGATTTACTAGGGAGAGAACCGATTCAATTAGATACGAGCCGTCTATCTGCTCATTTAAAAGGAAAAACGATCATGGTCACAGGGGCAGGCGGATCAATTGGGTCAGAAATCTGCCGTCAAATTTGTGTGTTTGCTCCTCAAGCGATTGTACTTGTGGGACATGGAGAATTTAGCATTCATTCTATTTTACTAGAGCTGAAAGAATTATATGGAGACAGCATCAGACTCTATCCACAAATTGCGGATATTCAAGATAAACAGAAAATGAGTGAAATCGTTGGTCAGTTTCAACCGGATATGATTTATCATGCTGCGGCACATAAGCATGTTCCGCTCATGGAGATCAGTCCGAAAGAAGCTGTGAAAAACAATATTATCGGCACAAAAAATGTCGCGGAAGCCGCACACGAGCACGGCATTGAAACATTCGTCCTCATCTCATCTGACAAAGCAGTCAACCCTGCCAATGTGATGGGAGCCACTAAGCGGTTTGCTGAAATGCTGATTATGCAAATGGGGGCAAGCAGCGAAACAAAATTTGTCGCCGTTCGATTTGGAAATGTACTTGGAAGCAGAGGGAGCGTCATCCCTATTTTTAAGAAACAAATCGAGCAAGGCGGGCCGGTGACAGTCACGCACCCAGCCATGACAAGATATTTTATGACCATCCCAGAAGCATCAAGGCTTGTGATTCAGGCAGGTGCACTGGCAGAAGGAAGACAGATTTTTGTTTTAGATATGGGGGAGCCAGTGAAAATCGTAGACCTCGCAGAAAACCTCATTCACCTCTCAGGCTACACCACAGACCAGATTCCGATCACTTTCACAGGCATTCGTCCTGGGGAGAAAATGTACGAAGAACTACTGAACCAGCATGAAAAAGCACAGGAACAAATCTTCCCGAAAATTCATATCGGCCATGCGCTGGATGGTGACCCATATGTGCTGAACCGCTTTATCCATGAATTTGACATGATGAGTGAAGAGCAAATGAGACAAGCATTATTTGCGGCCATTGAGTCGCATGATATGTTGTCCGAACAGATGAAACGAGAGGAGGAGCCGCTTGCCAATGAAGAAAAAAGTCTTGTTTTGCGCAACGGTTGATTATCACTTTAAGGCCTTTCATCTTCCATATTTCCGGTGGTTTCAGGAAAAAGGATGGGAAGTGCATACAGCGGCAAATGGCCAGCTTGAGCTGCCCTATGTGAATCAAGCTCACTCGATTCCAATTCAGCGCTCTCCTTTTCATGTCCGCAACCGGCTTGCGTATGTAGAACTGAAGAAGCTGTTAGCGAAAGAGCACTATGATTTCATCCATTGCCACACACCAATGGGAAGTGTCATTGGCAGGCTTGCAGCCAAGGGCGCGCGCAAAAAAGGAACGAAGGTTCTTTACACGGCACATGGCTTTCACTTTTGGCAGGGGGCGCCGCTTCAAAACTGGTTGCTCTATTATCCAATTGAGAGATTTCTTGCTCGCTATACAGACGCACTGATCACCATTAATGGGGAGGATTTTAAAAGAGCAGACCGTCTATCAAAAGAGCGGACATCTGTTTATTATGTGCCTGGTATGGGTGTGGATATGAAACGGTTCGCACCAGTTGATGAAAAAGAGAAACAGCGTCTCCGCGCAGCCTACGGCTTTTCTGCGGAAGATTTTATCGTACTGTGTGCTGGCGAATTAAACATGAATAAAAATCAAGGAATGCTCATCAAAGCATGTGCACAGCTGTCTAGGAAAATACCAAATATAAAGATCGTGTTTGCCGGGGAAGGGACAATGAGACCAAACTATGAAAAGCTTACCCGCCAGCTCCAGCTTGAAAAGCATGTTCACTTTGCTGGGTTTTGCAAACAAATGGAGGAATGGATGCATTTGAGCGATGTGTGTGTTTCCACCAGCTTGAGAGAAGGGCTCGGCATGAACCTGCTTGAAGCGATGTCGGCAGAAAAACCCGTGATTGCAACGGAGAATAGAGGGCATTGTGAGCTTGTCAAACATGGCGTCAATGGTTTTTTAGTTAAACCGCAGGATGTGAATGGTTTAGCTGATTACTTGCAGCAGCTCTATGACAAAAAGGATCAGCTGCTTCTCATGGGAAAAGCGGGACGCTCTATCGCTCATGCATTTGCACAGGAGCAGACGGTCAGTGCAATGGAAGAAATTTATACAATTTATATGGATCAAGCAGAGAAGGTGATACAGCATGCGTAAACCAAAGGTGTCTATTATCATGGGTGTCTACAATTGCCAAGAGACAGTAGAAGAAAGTATTGAATCCATTCTTCATCAAACATATGAAAACTGGGAGCTCATCATATGTGATGACGCATCAACAGATGGCACTTATGAGAAGGTGCTGTCTTATACAAAACGAGATCCTAAAAGAATTCGCCTGATCCGTAATCAAGAAAATCAAAGGCTCGCTGCCAGTCTCAATCGCTGTCTGGCTGAAGCGAGGGGAGAGTTGATTGCAAGGCAGGATGGCGATGATCTATCGGTGCCTATTCGTTTAGAAAAACAGGTTCATTTCCTCGATACATATCCTGAATACGATGTGGTCGGTACGGCGATGACGGTTTTTGATGAAACGGGAACAAGGGGTGTGCGGGCACTTGTTTCAGAGCCTGATCGGAAGGTGATGGCAAGAGGAACTCCTTTTTGTCATGGGACCATTATGATGAGGGCTTCTGCTTACAAAGCTTTAAATGGATATCGCTCTGTGAAAACAACAAGGCGGATGGAAGATATCGATCTTTGGATTCGCTTTTTTGCTGCTGGGAGGAAAGGCTTTAATTTACAAGAGCCGTTATATCTTGTGAGAGAGGATGAAGCAGCCTTTCAGCGGCGAAAGTTTCGATATTCGATGGATAATGCCTGGCTCGTTTTGAAAGCATGCTGGCTATTAAAGCTATCGCCGCTTGACTATTTATTTGCTCTAAAACCGGTGGTCCGTGCCTGCTTGTCACCGAAGGTCATGAAGCTTTATCATCGCCGGAAGCTGGCGTCGTCTATGCTGAAGAGGAGGGCTGTTCGGGATGAGTGAGCCAAAGCGCGTGCTTCATATTGTGGGCGGGATGAACCGCGGCGGAGCTGAAACGATGATTATGAACATTTATCGTGCACTCGACAGGAATGTCCTTCAATTTGATTTCATTACCCACCGGCAGGACGTCTGTGATTATGATGAGGAAATTCGCGGGCTTGGGGGACGCATCTTTTATGTCCCGAGTATTGGGGCGTCCTCTCCGGTTGCTTTTGTGAAAACATTGACAAAGACAATTAGGCAAACAGGACCCTATCAGGCCGTGCATGCACATACGGATTTTCAGACAGGCTTCTCCGCATTTGCTGCAAAACTAGCGGGTGTGAAGGTGCGCATTTGCCATTCGCATAATACAGCGTGGAAGCAGTCGCCAAACTGGCTGGATCATATGATGCTCAAAGGGTTTCGCCAGCTGATCTTTGCATTCTCTACACAGCTTGTTGCATGCGGCGAGGATGCCGGAGTCTTTTTATTTGGACAGAAAAAAATGCAGAACGGGCAAGTTGAGGTGCTGCCAAATGGGATTGATTTATCCCTTTTTTTTCAGCCTGATCCAGACGAAAAGGCGGAGATCAAAAAGCAGCTCCATCTTCACGAAAAAAACATGGTCATCGGTCATATTGGGCGGTTCCATGAGCAAAAAAATCATGTTTTTTTATGGAGCTGGCCCAGACCTTAAAGAAGCAAGGCGTTTCATTTCAGCTTGTCCTCGTAGGAGATGGACCGCTGAAGCAAGTAGTCGAATCATATGCGGAGAAGGCAGGCTTGATGGAGGACATTGTCTTTACAGGCGTCGTATCAGACGTTCCACAGTATATGAAAGCATTTGATGTTTTTGTGATGCCTTCCTTGTTTGAAGGTCTTCCGCTTGTATTAGTGGAAGCACAGGCATCTGGGCTGCCTTGTGTGATTTCAGATCATATTACAGAGGAAGTAGATTTAGGCTGCGGGCTTGTGAAAAGGATGTCGCTGCGAGATTCCGCGCATGAATGGATGAAGGCGGTGCTTGAAGCATATCATGCAGAACCTCCTCTTCAAGAGACCATTACCTCACAGCTTGAACAAAGAGGATTTGATGTGAAACAGAATATTACACGTGTGATGAATCTATATGGACTGTAAGGAAGGAATGGCAGATGGCGGTTTATTTGGTGAACATGATCATGGTCTATTTATGGTCGAGCTTTGCCGCATTTTACGGCAGACGTGATGATACCATTCAAAGCGGATGGCGGCCTAACAAGCTTCTTGTGTTTTTTCCGTTTTTGTTTCTTTGTATCGTGTCTGGTATTCGGTATAAAGTAGGAACCGATTTTGTCACATATGGACAGATGTATGAGTTCTCCATTAACTATGAAAAGCCTTGGCATATATTTGGATTCGGTGTGGATAAAGCCGCAACGGATCCAGGGTTTACGTTTATTTTATGGATGCTTAATCAACTGACTCATGATCCGCAAATCATGTATATCTCAGTCGGAGCCATTACTTATTTTTTTATTATCAAGACGCTTATTCAATATGGCCGTCCATTTGAGCTCAGTATGCTGCTTTTTCTTGGGACCTTTCATTATTATGCGTCATTTAATGGCATGCGTCAGTATATGGTGGCAGCGATTCTTTTTTATGCCATCCGGTTGGTGATCAATGGTCAGTGGAAATTGTATTTTCCGCTCGTCCTTGTATGTTCATTGTTTCATTCATCGGCTCTCATCATGATTCCTGTGTATTTTATTGTGAGGACAAAGGCTTGGTCTTGGATGATGCTGTTCTTATGCCTGATTTTCTTAGGCTTAACCGCGCTTTATGACCGTTTTGTCTCAGTGTTTGTCGTGATGCTGCAAGGAAGTTCATATGGTCATTACGAGGAATGGCTCACAACGAATACGAATGGAATGAATGTGACAAAAATCGGTGTCTTGATTTTGCCGCTTCTGCTCGCTTTCTTTTATCGAAAACGACTTCGTGAGCTGACACCTGAGAGTGATTACGTTGTGAATTTTTGTTTGCTTGGTTTCTTGTTTGGCATCCTTGCAACGAAAGATGTCATTTATGCAAGATTTCATATTTACTTTGGCTTGTATCAGCTCATTTTACTGCCATATTTCACACGCATTTTTGATCAGCGGTCTAATGTGTTTATGTATGTAGGGATTGCTGTTTGCTATATTCTGTACAGCATCATGCTGATGCCGTTCGATTCTTCGGTTTTGCCGTATAGAACGATATTTAATAAATAGATTTGAAGAAAGGTGGGGCATGCTGTAATGCCAGCTATCAGTCTATTGGTCGCAGTTTACAATACGAGTCAATATGTGGAGCAATGTCTTCAATCAATTGCAGATCAAAGCTTTTCCGATATAGAAGTCATTCTTATCAATGATGGATCGACCGACCGCAGCGGTGAATGGCTTGAAGCATTTGCTGAGCGTGATGAGCGTTTCCGGGTAATCCATCAATCCAATCAAGGGTTAGGCGCTGTGAGAAACCGGGGCATCGAGGAAGCGAAAGGGACGTACCTCGCCTTTGTGGATTCAGATGATATTCTCGCTCCTCATTACTGTGAAGCCATGTACGAAAAAGCCGAAATGACCGGGGCAGATCTTGTTGTGAGTGAATATTGGATTCAATTTGAACAGTCAAAGCGAACGATACCAACAACGCTGTTAGAGAAGCGGTCAGCCGAAAAAACGGATTTAATCAAAGCGTTATTACACGGAGACTTGACTGGATTCTCATGGAATAAGCTGTATCGGCGTGCCTTTATGGAAGAACATCACATTCGATTTCCGCTGCGGGGGGAGCTTGAGAACATTGAAGATCAATATGTGACGCTGCGCTGTTTTTCTTTATCACGCAGCATCGCTTTTGTTCATGAGCCCCTTTATTACTACAGGGTTCATCTGTCATCTATTGTACAGCGATATCAGAAGCAGTATTTTCATCATGGACTGACCTATTATCATGCACAGCGCTCGTTTTTAAAAGAGCATGATGACATCTCTCTGTATGAGAAAGCATTAGACTTTTTTATCGTCAATCATACGCTTCATTGTATGCTCAACGAATGGAAGAGCCAAAATGACCTCTCTATTCAGGAAAAGCTTGATCACATGCGGGAAATGGTGACACACGATGCTTTCCAGCATGCCGTTAAACAAGTGGAACCATCGAAGCTCACAGTTCGAAAGCGTATGATTTTATTTCTTGCTAAGTGCCGATTGATTTATCCGCTTTCTGCTGCGGCTTCTAGCTATCAAAAATGGATCGAATATCAGACAAGGAAATAGGGGTGATGGGATTGACATTGCAGCAATTGAAGGCAAACGCCGCAGAGTGGCTGCTCTTAAAGGTCAAATATCCGCTTGAGTATAGACTGAGCCGCAAAAGACTGCCAGAGCTGAGTCATCAGAAGAAAATCATTCTCACGCTGCTGCCGGGACATGATAATTTGGGGGATCATGCGATTGCCTATGCGAGTTATTGTTTTTTAAAGAAACACTTTCCAGCCTATGACATCATAGAAGTGGACATGAAAGAGATCTATCGCCTCGCTCGTCCGCTAAAGCGCAGCCGGCACCCAGAAGACATCGTCTGTATGATCGGTGGGGGCAATATGGGTGATTTATACCGATACGAAGAATGGACGAGACAATTTATCATCAAGACCTTCAAGTCCTATCCTATGATCCAGCTGCCTGCTACTGTTCATTTTACAGAAACAAAGGAAGGGAAAAGGGAGGAGCGCCGCGCCATACACACGTATAAGCAGCACCCAAGACTGCTCCTCATGGCAAGAGATCAAACAACCTATGAATGGATGAAGCAGCATTTTCCTGATCAAGATGTGTGGAAACAGCCTGATATGGTGCTGTCATTAGACGAATCATCAAAGGATGAAACACGTGAAGGGGTTCTGCTTTGTCTGCGTGAGGATCAAGAAGCATATCTCACAAAGGAGGAGCGCCAGCAGCTGCAGCAGTATATCCAAGAGACATATGATCAAGTCGGTTTGATCACAACGACAATTGGCAGACGGGTCGATCGAACAACTCGCTTGGAGGAGTTAACGTCTTTGTGGACGGAGTTAAAACAAACGCAGGTCGTCGTGACAGATCGTCTGCATGGCATGATCTTTTGTGCGATCACTCATACACCGTGTGTTGTCCTTAGATCGTTTGATCATAAGGTGATGGAGGGATTTGAGTGGGTGGCTCACCTTCCGTTTATGACCCTTTTAAAAGAACCAAATGAGGCCGCTGTGAAAGAGGCCGTTCATCAGCTGATGAAAACAAGCGGTCAAAAGGGAGAGGAAGCTGGATGAGGGCTCTTAAACGCTGCGTGAAAGCACAATGAATCGAGCGTTTCTTTATAATGCCAGTGCGAACTTAATCACATTTGTCCTGATGATGCTCATGTCTGTTTGTTTAACACCTTATATTGTTCATACGCTTGGAGTGGAAGCATTCGGCTTAATCCATCTGACGCAAAATATGATCAACTATTTATCGGTCATTACCGCTTCGTTAAGTGCGGTTGTTGTGCGTTTTTTTTCTGTGGCGGCTCATAAAGGAGAGATGGAGAAGGCGCAGCGCTATCTCGCTTCCTATTTCGTCAGTTCGTTTTTACTATCTATTAGTCTCTTTTTGCTTTGTCTTTTCATATCTCATCAGCTGGTTGAGTGGCTTCATGTGCCCGATCATCTCGCAAAAGACACACAGACCGCCTTTATTTTAGGGGGTCTTTTATTTATGCTCAATTTCGTCATGTCTGGCATTGGGGCTGCACCGTTTTATGCGAATAAGCTCTATGTATCAAGTGTTGGACAGGCAATTCAAATGTTTCTGAGAGCACTGATGATTATCATCCTGTTTACATGGACGACACCAGCCATTTGGCATATTCCACTTGCGGCCGTCATTGGAAGCTTAGCGGCTATGGGAATCGGTATCTATTATTTTAAAAAACTCATCCCTTGGTTTTCGTTTAAGTGGCGGCATGTCTCATTATCGTCTAGTCTCACTCTTGTTCGATCAGGGGTCTGGCATTCATTTGAGCAAATGGGGATTTTGTTGTTTTTACAAATTGATTTATTGATGACCAACTTGCTCATTGGAGCTGAAGCGACAGGCAAATATGCGGCGATTTTACAGTTTCCATTATTATTACGCACACTGGCAGGAACACTGGCCGTTGTGTTTGCACCAACAATTACGAAATTTTATTCGAATCAGGACAAAGAGGGACTTATTCAATATGCTGCAAATGCTATTAAGTGGAGCGGCTTATTTGTTGCGTTCCCAGCCGCGCTTTTAGGAGGTCTCGCTGGTCCGCTCATGCTTCTATGGCTTGGCCCTGCTTTTGAGGAGCTGAAATGGCTTCTCATGATTCATGCGGCTTATTTATGTTTGACCTTGATGTTTTTACCGCTCACATATGTGCCAACCGTGTTTAATCGTTTTAAAGTTCCTGCGGTTGTCACCCTTATATTAGGTGTGTCTAATGTGCTTTTTGCCTATGGATTGACTCATATGCTGCAGCTCGGTTTATATGGCATTGCATCAGCGGGGGCAATGGTTTTATTGATCAAAAATATTGTGTTTCTGCCATTTTATACGGCTAGCATCACGAATCAGAAACGCACTATCTTTTACAAGCATACGCTGGTTCCGCTTGCAGGAGCGCTATTTATTTGGGGCGTCTGCGCAGGAATTCAAGCGGTATATAACGTGACTTCATGGTGGGAGCTGTTTTGTATTGGCGGGCTTTGTTTCATTCTCTATATGGGCTACTTGTATGTGTTTGCAGGAACGAAACGAGAGCGGATGCAGCTGATGCGTAAGGTAAAACATGCGGTCTCCCGCTAATATGAAAAGGAGATGCAATGATGAAAAGAATGATCGATGTGATGGTGGCATTGACGCTGCTCATCGCAGGCAGTTTTCTTTTTCTTCTCATCTATGGACTCATTAGATGGAAAATTGGAACGCCTGTGGTGTTTCGGCAGAAGCGGCCTGGTCTGTATGGTAGGCCTTTTATGCTCTATAAATTTCGGACAATGACCGATGAACGCGACGAACATGGGGAGCTGCTGCCAGATCATCTGCGTTTAACAAAAACCGGCGCCTTGATTCGAAAGCTTAGTCTTGATGAATTGCCGCAGCTTGTCAATGTACTCAAAGGAGAGCTCAGTCTCGTCGGGCCAAGACCGCTTTTGATGGAGTATTTGCCTATGTATACAGAAGAACAAGCAAGGCGTCATCTTGTAAAGCCCGGCATAACAGGATGGGCACAGGTGAACGGCCGAAACACGCTTTCCTGGGAGGAGAAATTCACCTATGACCTTTGGTATGTCGAGCATCAATCGTTTTGGCTCGATATGAAAATTCTATGGATGACCTTGCTGAAAGTCATGAAAACAGAGGGGGTGCAGCAGCCGGATCATGCCACAGCTGAAAAATTCAAAGGAACCGATATGTAAGAAGCAAACCATTGGTTTAATTGGGGCTGGAGGACATAGCAAAGTCATCCAAGATCTCATTTCTGCACATTCCGATTACTCATTATGTGCGGTGTTAGATGATCAATTTGAAGAAGTGGTCACTCAAAGCGGGATTTTGTATGGACCGATATACATGAGTGAGCAGCTGAGAAAGACCATGCCACATATGAAATGGCTGATTGCGATCGGACAAAATGAGATCAGACAGCTCATGAAGGAACGCCTCTCATTTGAAAACACAGCGTACGCCACACTCATTCATCCAGAGGCGGTCATAAGTCCGTCAGCTGTCATTGGAAGGGGGACTGTCGTGATGGCAAGGGCAGTGGTACAAGCAGATGCAGCCATCGGTGAGCATGCGATTATGAATACAGGATCTATCGTGGAGCATGACTGCATACTCGAATCGTTTGTGCACCTGTCACCAGGCGCGGTTCTGACTGGCGGTGTTTCCGTGCGGGAGGGTGCACATATTGGGGCAGGTGCCGTCGTGACACCGGGTACAACGATTGGAAGCTGGACGGTCATTGGCGCTGGAGCAGCAGTGACAAGAGATATACATGATCAGAAGGTTGCGGTAGGAATTCCTGCAATGGAAATCAAAGATCGGAAAGAAGGTGGAAAGTGATGAAAGAAAAGAAGCGAATTTACTTATCTCCTCCGCATATGAGCGGAAAAGAGTATCTCAAAATAGAGGAAGCCTTCAAGAGCAACTGGATTGCGCCGCTTGGACCGCTTGTGAATGAATTTGAGCAGACAGTAGCGGACTATGCAGGAGTGAAGACAGGCGCGGCTTTATCCTCAGGAACAGCGGCGATTCACCTTGCTTTAAAGCTGATAGGTGTACAAAAAGAAGACATTGTCTTTTGTTCCACCCTCACGTTTGTTGCAACGGCAAATCCGATTTTATATGAACAAGCGTCGCCCGTTTTTATTGATTCTGAAAGGGAGACGTGGAATATGTGCCCGCTTGCTTTAGAGAAAGCCTTTGTTGAATCAAAACGTCTTGGTAAAAAACCTCGCGCGGTCATTGTCGTCCATTTATATGGGCAAAGTGCAAAAATGGACGAAATCATGGCTCTGTGTGAAGCATATGATGTACCCGTCATTGAGGATGCGGCTGAATCGTTAGGTGCGCTGTATAAAGGAAGGAAAAGCGGCTCAATGGGCAGGTTCGGTATCTATTCTTTTAATGGAAATAAAATCATTACAACATCAGGGGGCGGAATGCTTGTGAGTGATGATGAGGCTGCGATTGAACGATGCCGCTTTCTTGCGTCACAGGCCAGAGAACAAGCCATGCACTATGAGCATCAAGAGATGGGCTACAACTATCGTATGAGCAACCTCTTAGCAGGGGTCGGGATTGCTCAAATGGAAGTGTTGGACGAGCGTGTTGATCAAAAGCGCCGCATTTTCCAGCGTTATCAGGACGCTTTATCAGAAGCGGATGGTCTTCATTTGATGCCAGAATATCAAGAAACGAAATCCAACCGCTGGCTGACGGCATTGACCATTGATCGTGATACAAAATTGTCTCCAGCAGATATCATTCTTGCTTTAGAAAAAGAACAAATCGAAGCAAGGCATGTATGGAAGCCGCTACACCAGCAGCCGCTCTTTCGTCATTGCCCTTTTTATACTGCGGAAAAAGGGACGCCTGTATCCGAGCTGTTATTTGAGAGGGGGCTTTGTCTCCCGTCTGGAACGAGCATGACAGATGCAGATCAGGAGCGTATCATCCATATACTTCATGACATGCTGCGAGAAAAAACATTTACCTCTTCACAGGCTGCTCATTCGTAAGCAGCCTTCCTCTCTTTCTATCAAATTCCTCATTTTGTGGAATAATTAGGAATAAGTATTGTCATGTCGTTTCAAATATGATATTGACAAGGGCTCCCTTCCTCCTTAAAATGAAAATGATTATCAGCATCAATTAGGAGGAGCAACTTATGACTATTTGGAATTATTTCCCTAAAATTAAAATAAATACTGTGTTACCCTTCCTGCTTATTTTCTTTTTATTAGTAGGATGCTCTCAAACAAACAATGGAGCGGATGGAAACAAGGATCACCCTGACATGATCACTATGGCGTGGCCAAGAGATATTGGTGAAATGAATCCACACGTATACAACCCATCACAATTGTTTGCACAATCAATGATTTATGAGCCGTTGGTGAGCTATCAAAAGAATGGAAAGCTGAAACCAGAATTAGCGAAATCATGGGATGTTTCAAAGGATGGCAAGGTGTATACGTTCCATTTAAGAGACGGAGTAACATTCTCAGATGGCTCTGAATTTAATGCGGATATTGTTAAAAAGAACTTTGATACGATTTTAAAAAATAAAGATTTACATAGCTGGTTAGGTGTCATTAAGAAAATCAAAAAGACAGAAGCCGTTGATAAAAAGACATTTAAACTCACATTAACAGCACCATATTATCCAACTGTTCAAGAATTAGCCGTTGTTCGTCCAGTTCGTTTCTTAGGTGAAGCAGGCTTCCCTAAAAACGGAGATACGTCAAAAGGAATTGAAAAACCAGTGGGGACAGGCCCTTGGATTTTAAAAACATATAAGAAAGATGATTATGCTATTTTCGAACGAAATGATCATTATTGGGGAGAAAAACCAAAGGTAAAAGAAATCAAGGTAAAGGTTATCCCAGATGCGGAAACGAGAGTCATGGCATTTGAAAAAGGTGATGTGGATCTACTTTACGGAGAAGGAACCATTAGCCTTGATTCCTACAAACAGCTAGAGGCAAGCGGCAAGTATGAAACGAAAATGTCAGAGCCTGTTGCAACGAGACAGCTTGTCATGAACACAAAAGTGGATCAGCTGTCAGATGAGAAAGTGCGTCATGCCCTTCAATATGCCTTCAATAAAAAATCAATGGTAGAAGGGGTCACTTCTGGTTTAGAGGATGAAGCAGATCACATCTTGCCGACAAACATGCCGTATACGTCAAACATTCAGGTGAAGTCTTTCAAATATGATGTGGATAAAGCCAAAGCATTGCTGGATGAAGCGGGCTGGACACTTCCAAAAGGAAAATCCGTTCGTGAAAAAGATGGGAAAAAGCTTGAGTTCAGCATGATGTATGACTCGGCAGAATCGATTCAAAAGCGATGGCAGAAACGCTGCAAGCCGAATGGGCAGCCGTTGGTGTCGGCGTCAAGCTTGAGGGTGTGGATTTGGCCACACAGGTTCAGCGCTTTAAAGCCAATAAGTTTGATATGAACTTCTTTAGCAACTACGGAGCGCCGTATGATCCGCATACGTTTATGAACGTTCTCTCATCAGATGGATTTGGATTCAAAGAAGCCATTTCAGCCTACCCAAATAAGGAAAAGCTGATCAAAGAAATGACGGAAATTCCATCAACAACAAATGAAAAGAAACGTAAAGCACTGTATTCGTCTGTCTTATCCTCTTTACAGGATCAAGGGGCAATTGTGCCAATCTCTTATTTTAAAAAGACAGCCGTTTATCAAAAAGCTGTGAAAGACTTTGAATTCCCTGCGAATCGTGATGAACAACCTTTCACAGGCATTAAGCTGAAGTAACAGAAGGAAGGTAAGGAAATGGGCCGCTATATCGTCAAACGATTGCTATCAATTATTCCTGTATTTTTATTAGCCACACTGCTCACAACTGGTATGATTCACCTTTCGCCAGTTGACCCGGCTGAGGCATATTTAGCAGCGGCTCATATCCAGCCTACGGATGAAATATTAGCGCAAAAACGAAGTGAATTTG
>NZ_LKCP01000074.1:0-2222 GCF_001518755.1 Bacillus sp. AM 13(2015)
CTTGACTACGTCAATTCACACTCGTTTGATATAAATCATGCATTGTTCTTGTTTTATGTCACAGTCTGAATTCAACATATGTAGTCAAGCGTCCCAAAATTGTTGGGGCGTTTTTTATTTGACTAGTGAATGGGGCAGGCTAAAGCAAAAGGACATGAAGGGAGTCAGTTGGCTTGAAACAGTTTTTTCAGTTTGATGAGTTAGGAACGAATTACCGCAGAGAAATCATCGGTGGTTTAACCACATTTTTGTCGATGGCTTACATTCTGTTTGTTAATCCGATCACACTTGCATTAGTGTCGGTACCGGATTTTCCAGATAAATTACGTATTGATCAGGGCGCTGTCTTTACAGCAACGGCATTAGCTTCTGCTGCAGGGTGTATCCTGATGGGATTGATCGCCAGGTATCCGATTGCAATAGCCCCAGGTATGGGTCTGAATGCGTTCTTCGCCTTTTCGGTTGTGCTTGGCATGGGCATTAAATGGGAAGCAGCACTTTCGGGTGTGTTTGTTTCAGGATTGATTTTCGTAGCCCTTTCTTTAACAGGTTTCCGTGAAAAAATCATCAATGCCATTCCGGCTGAGCTGAAGCTGGCGGTTGGTGCAGGTATTGGTTTGTTCATTACGTTTGTTGGTCTTCAAGGCTCTGGCATTATCGCCAATAATGATAATACACTCGTTTCGATTGGGAACATTCATAGTGGTCCTGTCTTGTTAACGGTGTTTGGTATCGTTGTGACGGTCATTTTAATGGTTCTTCGAGTGAATGCAGGTGTCTTCATTGGGATGCTTGTGACAGCTATTGCTGGGATGATCTTTGGTCTTGTGCCAGTACCATCTCAAATTGTGGGAAGTATTCCAAGCTTGTCTCCAACCTTTGGTCAAGCCTTGATTCACTTGCCAGAAATTTTCTCCATCCAAATGCTTGTCGTGATTTTGACGTTCCTATTCGTTGGGTTCTTTGATACAGCTGGTACACTTGTGGCTGTGGCAACACAGGCTGGTTTAATGAAAAATAATGAGCTGCCTCGTGCAGGAAGAGCACTGCTAGCGGATTCTTCTTCTATTGTTGTAGGTTCTGTTCTTGGTACATCTACAACGACATCTTATGTTGAATCTAGCTCAGGTGTTGCTGCTGGTGCACGTTCTGGTTTTGCAGCGGTCGTCACAGGCATTTTCTTCTTGCTTGCGATGTTCTTCTCACCACTTTTATCCATCGTTACATCGAATGTAACAGCACCTGCTTTAATCATTGTCGGTGCACTGATGGTCGCTCCGCTTGCAAAGATTGCATGGGATCGCTTTGAAATTGCGGTACCAGCGTTCTTAACGATGATTATGATGCCACTGACATACAGTATTGCAACAGGGATTGCGGTTGGCTTTATTTTCTACCCGATTACGATGATCTTTAAAGGGAAAGCGAAAGAAGTGCACCCAATTATGTACGGATTGTTTGTCATCTTTATTCTATATTTTGCTTTCTTAAATCATTAATTGAACATCTGAAACAGCAGCTCATGGGGCTGCTGTTTTTTTGTTAAAAAAATCAAAAACATAGTTGACTTATAGGAATTATGTGTTTATGATTAAAAGACATAATTCGCTGATTGGATCACCAAAGGCGCTTTGATTTCCTTTTTTAATAGAAGGTTTCAGGGTGCCTTTTTTTCTTGCAGACATTCAAAAAGGGAGGAGATGTCTTTTGTCACGCTGGCTTAGACAGGTGATTGAACGAAAAAAGCAGGTGCTGATTCAAAAGCTCCTTTTATGGGGGCATGAAGAAAAGCAGGAAGCACTCATGCATTATACAATTCATGAGCTGGAAAATGAGGTTCTCTATTTAAAAGAGCGAAAATAGGGGGATGAGCGATGGATGAACAAAAGCTGAATTATATTTTATCTGCCTTAAAAGGGATCGACTATGGATCAGTGGTCATCACCATTCATAATGGACATATTACACAGGTCGATTCGACCAAAAAGACTCGGTTCCCCGCTCATCAGGAGAATATCCGGGTTCAGCAAGGAAAGCGGAGTCACTATCGTTCTTGACGGATTTCAACATGGTAAAAAGCTGATGGAGGCCGTCAGCTTTTTGTTTTGTCTTATTTAAAACCTCTGCTGCCTTTTATCCGTCTATTCGTATGAACGTCAAGGAATCTTGACTGAATAGAGAGACTCCGCTATCTTTAAGAGGAGTCATCCGAACAGTTCATT